>DAWDUP010000053.1:0-12099 GCA_052346825.1 Candidatus Fimivicinus sp.
ACCTTGGTTTTAATTTTGTTACTCATTCTGGCAATAAAAAAAGACTAGCTGCCCCCGTCCAAAGGCTCAGCTAGTCTGAACAATCATGGACGCTAACGCTAGAGCGGTAGTGTCACGCTTTCTATCTTCATTTTATCCTTCGCATTGCGTTTTGTCAATAGCTGGGGCAGGATTGTTTCACCCGCCAAAGCTTTCCGCCAGCGCCTGCATTGTCGACAGATATCCGCCTGTCAGCGAATCAAGATACTCCGTTGTAGAAGTGATCTTCCAGGTCTTATCAGATTTTGTAAGTTTGATATCGACCGTGGTGGTCTTCAGCGGCACATCCTCCTGTGATAGATAGTCAGTGGCATACTTGTTAAGCTCCTCATCCTTGGCGGCATCATCCTTTGTAAAATCAAGCGCCATTTCCATGCTCTTCTGCATATAGCCTTTCAGAAATTCCGTCAGATCCACAGCCGTGCATTCCGCCTTGACGGTGGCGTTGTCGCCGTCCTTTTCCGAAGACAGAATCTTAACGGTGATTTTATCCAACGTCTTTTCAACCGGAAAGGATGTCTCCTGGCCATCGGAGAGCAGCGTTTCATCCGTCTCCCTTTTGCTTTCCTCTTCCGAAGCAGGGAAGAGTTTGTCAAGCGCGCTCAGGTCGATATTGCCCCTGACGCTTTCGATTTTTCCTTCCTTGATTGCCTGTGTGACGCGCTCAACAACCTCCTCCGGCTTTTCCCCGGAGCAGCCGGCAAGCGAAAAGACCAACAGCAACGCCAATATGGCACAAATTACTTTTTTCATTCTCTCAATCCCTTTCTTTTGGTAATGTTATCATAAAAGATTTGTCCGGTGAAGTCAAGCAAAAAGCGTTGAAGCACAAAAAGCCCGCCGTAAACTTACGGCGGGTTTCGTTACGCTTCAGCAGATGGGCGTTATTCGGCATCGTCTGCATTCTCCCAGTTGTGCCACACGTTCTGGACATCGTCGTTATCTTCAAACATCTCGAGCATCTTCGCCATATTCTTGATATCGTCCGGATCACTCAGCTTCGTATAGGTACTGGGGACATACTCAATCTCAGCGGAGACGAAGGTATATCCCTTGGCCTCCAGATCGTCGCACACGCCGGTGAAATCGTTCGGATCGGTGCGGATATCGAAAACATCCTCATCCGTCAGGAAGTCGACCGCGCCGGCTTCCAGCGCGTCCTCCATGACCTTTTCCTCATCGAGGCCTTCCATTTCAATGGCGATGACGCCTTGACGGTTGAACAGGAAACCGACGCACCCGGTCTGGCCCATATTTCCGCCGTATTTATCAAAGTAATGGCGCATATCTGCTGCGGTACGGTTGCGGTTATCGGTAAGCGTCTCCACAATGACAGCAACGCCGCAGGGGCCATAGCCCTCGTAAATGATTTCCTCGTAATTGTCCGCGCCGCCCTCACCGGCCGCCTTTTTGATGATGCGGTCAATGTTATCATTGGGTACATTATTGGCTTTCGCCTTGGCGATCACGTCACGCAGCTTGGAGTTGGAGGACGGGTCCGCGCCGCCTTCGCGCACCGCGACGCCGATTTCACGGCCAATCTTCGTAAAAATCTTTGCACGCTGGCCGTCTGTTTTTTCTTTCTTGCGCTTGATCGTGCTCCATTTGGAATGTCCTGACATAATAAAACCCTCCAATGACTGTATCTCGAAACACTTTATTTTATCATATTATGATGGGCTTGACAAGATTGCCGTATGCCTTTTAGAAGGAAAAAATAGATTGATCGTGATTGATAGAGAAATCAATCATACTTTATTGGATCTATCATCGTTTCATCTGCAAGCGTCGAAGGTGGTGCTTTCCAAAAGTTAACATCAATAAGAAGATGACCTATGAATTATCCAGGAGCTTTTTATGCCTCAGAGCGCCCAAATGCAATCAAAACGAGAACCCCGCCTCGTTACCGGCTGACCGGACCCGAGACGGGGAACCCTTTATTGTGCCTTAGAACAGGTGAATCGTTCCTGATGGAAGGGCTTTTATTTTGCCTGCCAATTCCACTTGTGGAAGCGGACCTTGATGGTGTCGGTCGCTACGTTGCCGTAGTAATCTTCCACCGTCACGGTAACCCAGCAGGAACGGGCGCCGACACCCTTGCCGTTGGGACGGATGACCGTCGTCTCAGCGTTGGGAGTTTCGATCGTCGCTTCGGGCTTGTCGATGGACCAGCTTGCATAGCTCCATTTGACACTCTTGACCTCAGCGCCGCTGTTTACCTGGATACCCAGCTCGGTCGAATTGTTCTTATAGAGCGTATACCACGGAACCTTGACAAACAGTACGTCGCCTTCAACATCCACGCCGCCGTTGGTGATTGCGACGGAGGTGAGCGCATCATACTGCTTCATTGCATCGAGTGCCTTCTGGACGTTTGCAACAGCGGCATCCACATCAGCCTGATCGAGGATCGTAAGGCTGCGGTCGATATTCTCAGCCTCTTCCAGGGCAGACCTCAGCGCGGCGACGGAATCAGGCGTGTAGGTGTTGATATCACCGGAAGCGAGCTTGTCGGAAGCGGTCTTGATGATCGCGTCAAGCGCGGTGAAATCAGCATCCTTGAGGACGAGCTTAACAGCGCCAAGCGATGCGGCCATCTCGTCGACTTGCGATTGCTTCGTGATATCCGGGTTCTCCTTGACGAGCGCCTCAGCCTGCGCTACGGCAGCTCTGAGGGCCGCAACGGAAGCCTCGGTGTAGTTGCTGATGTCAGAAGCGCTGAGCTTGGCGTTGGCAGCAACGATCGCTTCATTCAGGGCTGCCAGATTGGCTCCCTTGTAGACAAGCGCCACATTCAAAGCTGCTTCTGCGTCGTCAACCGTCTTCTGATCCTTGATGGTCAGGCTGCGGCTCAGGCCTTCTGCATAATCGATGGCAGCCTTGAGCTGCGCAAGGGATTCATCCGTGTACTGCCCGCTTGCCTTCGCATCGTTGTAGCGGATATTGGCCTTAGCAGTTGCTTCGTCGAGCGAGTCATAGTTCGCGCCCTTGAGCGTGAGCGTCATGGCGTTGAGGGCGGCAGCCTTCGCATCCACAGCGTCCTGCTCGGTGACATTGGGCTTGCGATCGATCATGGCCTGTGCTTCGGTAATAGCATCTGCCAGAGCATCGCGGGATTCCTGTGTGTAATCCTCGATGTCCTCGGCGGCAAGCTTCTGATTAGCGGCGTCGACAGCGGCCTGGAGCCTGGCAAGGTCTGCGGCGTTGAAGTCGCCTCTGGCCTGCTCGATGGCGTTGTTGAGCACGTTAGCGGCTGCGGTGATCTCATCCTGATGCAGGATGTCGAGATCCTTTTCAACCGCCTTGGCGGCATCCAGGGCATCCCTGACGGCCTGGATGGCCTCTTCCGTGTAGAGCTTCTCAGTCTCCGGGTCTGCAAGGAAGGATTCTGCTGCCTGGATCGCATCGTTGAGCGCGCTGTAATCCGCATCCCTGAGGACGAGCTTTACGCTCTCAAGCGCTGTAACGGCCGCATCAACCTTCTCCTGCTGGGTGATATCATACTTGGCGGCTACGACTGCCTGGGCGGCCTTGATGGCATTGCTCAGGGCGGTCTTGGAAGCCTCGGTGTATTCGTCGCCAGCATTGTTCAACGTGTTCTGAGCAGCCTCGATGGCAGCGTTGAGCTTGCTGTAGTCAGCGGGCTTCTTCTCGAGCTTGACAGCATTCAGTGCTGCAAGCGCGTCGTCAACCTTGGTCTGCTCTTTGATCGTGTAGGTGCGGTCAATTGCCTTCGCGGCGGCGATAGCCGTTTCCACGCGGGAGATAGAGGCATCCGTGTAAATGCCCGCTTCCTTCGCGGCTGCTACCTCGGCCTCACGGTCGGAGATCGCCTTGTCGAGTGCGGAGTAATCAGCGCCCTTGAGGGTCAGGCCGCGGGTGGCGGCGAGCAGGGCGGTGGTAGCGTCCGTGATGATCTGCTGCTGGTCGACGGTCAGCTCGCGGCTGACGGACTGCGCCGTTTCAAGGGCGGAACGCAGCGCGCTTACGGAATCATCCGTGTAATCGCCGATATCCATGCGGCCAAGCTGGGCCTGCGCATCGGCGATAGCGGCATCCAGGGCTTTATAATCCGCGCCCTTGAGGGTCAGGCCTGCGATGGCATCGTTAATGGCCTTTGTGGCGGCGTCGATCGTCGCCTGATAGGTGATATCCTTGCCCGTCTCGATGGAGGCAGAGGCAAGATAAGCATCGTTGAGAGCCTTGACGGAAATTGCTGTGTAATTCTGGATGTCGGAAGCTTCCAGCTTTGCCTTCGCATTTGCGACGGCAGCATTGAACGCTTCATAGTTCGCCGGGAGCATTTTGAGAGAACGAATCTCATTCATCAGGGCCATAGCGCGGGCGTTGACATCGGCCTGCTGGCTGACGTCGAGCTTGTTCTCGCGCAGCATTTCTGTCTTGGCGGCATCCACCTTGACCTTCAGAGCGGCGAGGTCCGCCGGATCGTAGTAGGATGCGTTGAGCTTCTCAAACGCATTGACGGCCGCCTGCATGGTTGCATAGTTCGCAAACTTGACCATACCGGAAACGGCGGCGTTCAGTTCGCGTGCAGCCTTGTCGATCGCGGCCTGATTGCGGATATCCCAGCCGATGGTGGGAATACCCTGCGCGGCGGCATATTTCTCACGAAGGGCTGCCATCGTGGCGATCGTGTAAGTATCGTCGGGATTTGCGCTGTTGAGGATTTTCTCAGCGGCGGCTTTCGCAGCGTCAAGATCCGTGTAGTTGGCAGCCTTATACTCCAAAGAGCCGACTGCACTCTGAAGAGCGTTCGCATAGCGGTCGATGACGGTCTGCGTGTCAACAACATTACCGGCCACCTTCTGTGCGTTGGCAAGGGCAGCGGTCACGTCGGCCCAAGTGGCCTCCGTGTAATATTCCGCATGGGCTGCAGCCGCGTTGGCGGCGCTGATGGCGGAATTCAGAGCGCGCTTGTCAAGGACGGTGACGGTGAGCGGAATGTCAATGGTACGATTTGCCCTATCCATCCAGCTGGTCGCACCTGCGTCATAGACAAGGTGTAAATTCGTATTATAGACAGCCGCGCCGTTTCCCGTAAACGTCACAGTAATCGTAGCGGTTTTATAACTTGTGTCAAGACCGCCGATTCCACCGGACCAGGAAAGGCTGGAAGACTTTCCAATCGTACTGGAAAGGGTCTGCGGATAATCGTTGCTGGGAGCATAAACATGAACATAGTTTACACCAGCGTTTTTCCTAGCTGAGAAATTAAACGAAAATTGGAACTGCTCATCATTCTGGGTCTGAATGAAGGTAAAGTTCTGATTGCTCAGCTGCATGGTCGTCCAGTATCCGGTATCCTTGCCGCTGGCATAATCGCCTTGCGACTGCTGTACCGGACCCGTGGGGGTCGCCGCGAATGCCGCCGGCATGACGGAGAGCGCCATAATCAGCGCCAGCGCCAGGGCAAGCACACGCTTTGCGGGAAAAGCTTTTTTGGTTTTTGCCATAGAGTGAAAACACCTCTTTCTGAGTCAAAATCGGTTTGCCATATGGACAATGCCGCGCCGGGATGCCGGAGCGCCCCGGCATGGCTTTTTATTTGGAGGGATTCACAAAATATTGAAAAGTTTGCTCCTTATGCCCACTCGAGCGCGCCGATCGCGTCGAAGATCGCCATTGCGGCGGCGTCGACTTCCTCCTGCCTGTCTGCAGTGGGCTTCGCGTTCAGCAGCGCCTGCGCCGCCGCTACGGCAGCTTCAACGCCGGAGAAGTCCACATAGTCGGCCGGATAGTAAAGATGTACCATATCGATTGCCAGTTCAAGCATCGAGGTATCCGCATAAGAGACATTTGCCTTCTGAAGGCCTGCAATCGCGTCCAGAACCGCCTGCGCGTAGGACTGAACCTGGGCCTGCCAGTCATCGTCCGCGCGGGTGATGGTGTTCTTCGCTTCCTTTGCAGCGTTGACGGCTGCATTGAGGGCTGCGACGGAATCCTCCGTATAAGTATGGAGATCCTTCGGGACTGCTGCAATGGCATTGTCAATCGCCGTAAAGTCGGCCGGAGCCAGCGTCAGAGCCGCAATTGCGGAGGAGAGATTCCGGGCAAGCCTGTCGACCGTGGCCTGGTCGCGAATGTCATAGGAGCCGGCAAGGAATTCGTCTGCTGCTGCGATGGCTTTTTCCACATCGGAGAAGTCCACATAGTCAGCGGCTTTCATCATCTTTGCCTGATAGAGGACCGTGTTGAGCCCGGAAATATCAGCCGGGAGATAGGTCAGCACTGCGATCGCATCGTTGAGAGCGGAGGCAGCCGCGTCAACCTTCCTCTGGTTGGCCGAGGTAAGCTCATAGTTTGCAGCCAATTCCGCCTTGGCGGTGTCATAAGCGGCCTTTGCTTTGGCAAAATCCGCGACGTTGTAGTTGGAAGCATCCAGCTTCTCGAAGGCGGCAATTGCAGCCTGCAGGGCGGAAGTATCAACGGTGACCTTCGACTGCGCCACGACGAACATGCCGACGTGATCTGTGCTGAAGTTGAAGGAGCCGTTCTCCAGAAGGGCCTCTACCGGAGTCATTGTGCCGTCTGCCGAGACGCTGTAAACAGCGGTGTTCGCAGCAAACTGCGGAATCGTGACCTTGACAGCCTTCGTGGGCACAACAACGGAACCACCGGAAGTCAGGCCGATGTCATACAGACGGAAAGCCTTGTATGCCTTAGCAAGGATGGCATCATAGACATCACCACTGACGATTGTGCGAACCGTCATCACCGTGTCAAGCGGGAGAACGCCGCTGTCTGCACGAAGGGTGATACCGGTTGCACCATCCTCAAAGAGGAAGTCGTTCTTCAGAACGCTCAGCTGTGCTTCCGCAGCCGTCAGGACGTCGAGCTTCTCCACCAGACGCTTCTGGTCGGAGGTAAGCGTGTTGTAAGCATCCCTCGCGGCGGCAATCTGCTCTTCTTTTTCGAGCGTTACTTCGCCGATGGCTGCGATCAGCTCATCCACAGCCTTAGCCGCTTTTTCGTCAGCCGCCTGCTTCTTCAGGGCGGCGAGCGTGCTTTCCGCATTGGTCAAAACGGTGAGGTTGGTGACCAGCGCCTTCTGTGCGGCGGTCAACGCATTGTAAGCGGTGCGGGCCGCCTGAATGGCGGCTTCGCGCTCCAGCGTGACGGCGCCGATTGCGGCGATCTGATCCATGACGGCCTGCGCGGCGGCCTGGTTATCGGCCTCCTCTTTCACGAGCGCGTCATAGGCGGCCCGTGCGGCGGTCAGGGTCTCATAGTTGGTAACGAGCGCCTGCTGAGACTCCGTCAGGGCGGCGTAGGCTGCCTCAGCGGCTTCGATCAGGCGTTTGCTCTCCAAGGTGACCTTGCCGATGGCGTTGATCTGAGCGATCACGGGCTCGGCTGCTGCTGCGTCCTCTGCGGCGGCTTTGAGCTCCGCATAGCGCGCTTCGGCAGCGGTCAGAACCTCATAATTGCTTACGCTTGGCCTCAGTGCCTCATCGAGATTGTTGTATGCCGCGCGGGCGACATCGATCTTCGCCTTGCTGGCAGAGGTATAGCTGACTTCGCCAATTGCCGCGATCTTGTCTTCGACAGACCTGATGACGGCGGCATTCTCTTTCGCGAGGATCAGCGCAGCTTCCGCATCCACAAGGGTCTGATAGTTGGTCACCTGTTTCTGCTGGCGGGCGGTCAGTTCACCATAGGCGGTGCGTGCATCCTGGATGGCTGCTTCGCTGTCTACAGTCACTTTACCGATGGCCTCAATCTTTTTGACGACAGCGTCAACCGCTGCGTCAAAGTGCTCAAGCGCATAAATCTTTGCAACTGCCGCATTGAGCTTTGCAACGGTTTCAGAGCTGAGATTCGCCTTGATCTCCGCATAGAACTGATCGTACTCAGACTGGAGCGCATATACCTGCTGCGCATTGTCCAGAGTGAGAGCGTCGACAGCTGGCAAGGCGTTGACCTTTGCAGTGAATTCATCGGCAACCGCTTTGTAAAATTCCGCGTTTGCCAGTTCCTTGAGCTTATCGAGCTGCGTAACAGCCGCGGTAGAATCCGTAGCGGGGACGAGCTCCTTATTCACGGTTGCAAGCTGCTCCGCAGAGAAGCGGCCGGCCGCATTGAGCGCGTCGCGAACTTTCGCCCAATCGGCAGCGCTGAGGGCGGACACGTCCTTATTCGGGACGAGGCTGTTGAGATAATCGCCAAGCTCTGCGAGCGTGACCGTGCGGGCGACATATACGCCCGACTGGCCCTGCGCGAAGATGTTGGTGCCGATCAGATCGCCAACGCCAAACTCAAAGAGCAGGTTGACGACGCCTTCGGCATTGCCCTTCAAATTCTGAGTGAAACGGGCAGGCGTCTGCTTTACGCTGTCGCTTTCAGGCGCACCCAGAATCAGGTCGTTGACGATGGGACGGGCGATGGAGCTGAGCTTCTTGCCGTTCGGCAGGGAGACAGCCTTGTCGAGAATGTCCCACAGGTTGATCGAAACGGTTGCAACACCGCTTACCACATTCACAGAACCTGCCAGCAGGCTGCGAAGATGAACAAAGATGGTGGCGCTAACTGCCGGGCCGACGACGTTATACTTCTTCTCAAACCGAAGATCCAGAATTTCGTTGAGCAGGTTGACCAGATTGGTGGGATCAAAATGATCCGCGAAGGATTGAATTAACCCTACCAGCATAGCCGGTTCCTGATTGCGCAGAGCATCAAAGATGCCCTCCACGGCAGCGGGCGTTTTGCCGTCGCCCTTCTGGATGGTGACGAAAATGTCGGTCAGGAATGCGTAAAAGCTCCGGCCGTTAAAGTCCATTGCCTCAAGCGCACTGCGTACATCCATGATAACACTGTGCAGCTTTGCCGAATTGCCCAGAAGGTCAAACAAAGGGCCGACATACTGCGACGCGAGATCGTTCTTGACGGTTTGCACAGTGCCGCCAATGAGATTGATGACCCCTGCATATTCCGGGGCCAGAGCAGCAATGTCGATATCCCTGACAATTTGCTGTACATTTGGCTTAATCGCTGGGATCAGATGCGCAATCACCTTTTCAGCGACTTCGATTGCATAATCGACTTCTTTAGGCATCTGCTTTTGGAACGCCGCATGGGCGGCCTGTTCCACATTGGCAACGCCGTCTGCGGAAGCGATCATGCTGGTCGTGAATTCTGCGCGCTGCTCCTTCATGCCGGCGGACGCTTTGTTGAGCGTAGTAAACCGGACGGAGGAGGAAGCGTTGACGAGGGAGCCAGACATCACGTCATACATCTGCGCGCCGTTGTTCGTGGAATAGCCGCTGATGCTCAGTTGGCCTGCGTGGCCTGTGAAGAGGAACTTCACACCCGCGTCCGCGAGAGCGGCAGGATCCGCCCCCTTCGAGGGGATGATGTACGTGTCGTCCAGCAGGCCGAGGCTTGCTGCGGCCTGGTCGGGATCATTGGTATAAAGCTTCTTCATACCGCCGAGATCAATCTGCAGACCAGCGATCGTATGGAGCAGATCGATGAACGTCCTATCCACACTGCCGCGGGTAACTGCCGGATGGTGGGATGCGGCGAATACCGTATGGCCATTGGCAATTTCAGCTTTCGCCTTGTCTACCACCCACTGGGTCATCTGGCCTTGACCGTCTGCCGCGACGGAATCGCTCATGACGATCTTGAAGCCATTGCCCAGATCTGCGACATAGGAAGCGGAATTCGGATCCTGCTGGGCTTCACCATAGCCGAAGTCCTTGTAGAGATCCTCAAACACTGCTTTCGATACCGCAGTCGTCGTTCCACCCTCGCGGACGTCATGCTCGCCGGGGATGACATAGACTGGGATGCCTTCCGCTTTGATTTCCGCGAGCTTACTTGCCACATACTGGTGGGAAGTCTTGCTGCCGTTGTTGGTGAGGTCACCGGTAACGAGCAGCACGTCCGCATTGCTTGCCTTGACCTTTTCGATCGCGGCGTCAAGCAGTGCGGCGCTCTTGGAAAGCATCAGGCCATCTCTGTCTGCCGCTCCCGCCTGATAGCGGATGTCCGAGATGGTGGCGACTTTGATTGTGCTGGCATTTTCCGCGCCGACGATGAATGCGGCCTGAACGCTTACAAGCAGCATCATGACGGCGAGAAAAATACTCAGCAGCCGTTTGCATTTCTTCAAATTTTTTACACCTCCAAAATAATAAATTTTAAATCAGGCGTGTATGTACGCCTTGGGCGCGCCTTTTTCTGTTTTCACGGTGCACGCGGGCCGGAAAAGGAATCCATTAGCAAACAGCAAAATGCCCGAAAAGTTTTCACATCCAGACTATCCTTATATGAAAATGGTGATTCTTTCGTAAGCCAATCGTAAACTGAAATAGACATATTGTCAATTATTTTGAAGAAAAAAAATTCGCTTTGTGGAATCCATATAATTAAACCAAATTATTTTTAGATATTATAACAAGCAAATTGGATGCTTTGTATAGAAATTCCCTGTTTATCAATCCCGCATCTTTTTAGGCAAGAATTATTCAGAATGAAATCCACAATATAAGCGGTATTTCATACCGGAAAAAGGGCGGAGAGAGCGATAGATGGATATATATATTAATATGAAAAGCGTTTTGCCTTTTGCAATGGAAAAACGGAATTCCCTACACATAAAAACGAAGAATATTTTGTGATTGACATGGATATCCCCTTGACAGACAGGCGGGCGTTTAGTATAATAAATTCCACTGTAAAGAAAAAATCTTTACATAATCCTCTTTCCGGCTGTGGATGCTGTGCAGAAAGGGGATGATTTTGCGGCAAGGGGAGGCGGAGATGTGGCGAAGGATCTAGGAATCACGATTTTGCTTGATTTTTATGGGGACATGCTTACGGAAAAGCAGCGGGATTTTCTTGGCTACTATTATAATGACGACCTTTCCCTGTCCGAAATCGCGGAAAACGAGGGTATCACCCGGCAGGGTGTGCGCGATTCGATCAAGCGCGCGGAGGCGCAGTTGTTTGATATGGAGGAGCGGCTGGGGCTTGCCCGCCGCTTTCATGAAATGCGCAAAGGCCTCGACGAGATTGTCGAATGCGCAAATGCGATCAGCGAATATAACATGCGGTATGGCCTTTCCCGTGAAATCAACGATACAACCGTGAAGATCAAGGCGATTGCACAGACCTTGTGCGAAGTGTAAAGGGAGTGATCATTTGGCTTTTGAAGGCCTTTCCGATAAGCTTGAGGCAGCGTTTAAAAAGCTGCGAGGCAAGGGCAAGCTGACTGAAACCGATGTACGCAATGCAATGCGGGAGGTACGCCTGGCGTTGCTGGAAGCGGACGTCAACTATAAGGTGGCCCGCGATTTTACCGCTAAAGTAACGGAACGGGCGATCGGCGCTCAGGTGATGGAGAGCCTGACGCCCGGTCAGATGGTGGTCAAGATCGTCAATGAAGAGCTTACGGAGCTGATGGGCGGTACGCGCAGCCGCCTTGCGAGCGCGTCGCATCCACCGACCGTCGTCATGATGTGCGGCCTGCAGGGCGTTGGCAAGACGAC
The DNA here is from genome assembly GCA_052346825.1 of Candidatus Fimivicinus sp. Classification (GTDB taxonomy): domain Bacteria; phylum Bacillota; class Clostridia; order Oscillospirales; family Acutalibacteraceae; genus Fimivicinus. Next base: position 11,553 of record DAWDUP010000053.1, read on the forward strand.
CTATTGCGCGAAGCTCGGCCTGATGCTCAAAAATCAGGGGAACCGTCCTCTGCTTGTGGCCTGCGATATCTATCGCCCCGCGGCGATCAAGCAGCTGCAGGTTGTGGGTGAAAAGGCGGGTGTCCCTGTTTTTGAAAAAGGAACAGCAGACCCGGTGGAGATTGCGCGGGATGCGATCAAGCTCGCAAGGGATCAGGGCTATGACTATGTCCTGCTCGATACGGCCGGCCGTCTGCATATCGATGAGGAGCTCATGGATGAGCTCAAGCGCGTTAAGGCGGAGATCAAGCCCCATGAGATCCTGCTGCTGATCGACGCGATGACCGGTCAGGATGCCGTCAATGTGGCCACTGCCTTCAATGAGGCGCTCGGCGTTGACGGTCTTGTGCTGACCAAGCTCGACGGCGATACCCGCGGCGGTGCGGCGCTCTCAGCGCGCGCGGTCACGGGCAAGCCGATCAAATTCATCGGCACGGGCGAAAAGCTCGGCGACCTTGATGCGTTTCATCCGGACCGGATGGCCTCGCGTATCCTCGGCATGGGGGAC
>DAWDUP010000053.1:12109-13403 GCA_052346825.1 Candidatus Fimivicinus sp.
CTCTGATCGAGAAGGCGGAGACGACGCTTGATGAGAAAAAGGCGATGGAGCTTGAGGCGAAGCTCCGAAAGAATAAATTTGACCTGAATGATTTGCTCAACCAGCTTCGTGAGATGAAGAAGATGGGAAATCTCAAGGAGATGCTGGCGATGCTGCCCGGAGTCGGGAAGCAGTTGAATGATGTGGAGATCGATGAGCGGCAATTCGACCGCACGCAGGCGATCATCCTTTCCATGACGCCGGCGGAGCGCGAAAAGCCGGATCTGATCAATCCCTCGCGCAAGCGGCGTATTGCAGCCGGCTGCGGGATGCAGGTGGAGGATGTCAACCGCCTTTTGAAGCAATACCGCGATATGCAGAGGATGTTCAAGCAGTTCAGCGGCAAGGGCATGCGCAAAAAGATGCGCCGCATGGGGCAGCTTCCGCCCGGCATGGGCGGCGGCCTGTTTTAAATTCGCTTTCAGCACGTCGGCCCTTCGCCCCAAACGGCAGGTGAAAACGTGATGAATAAAATAAATTACTTTTATTTTCTGGAGGAATGCAGTTATGGCAGTTAAAATCAGACTGCGCCGCATGGGCGCAAAGAAGGCACCGTTTTACCGCATTGTGGTCGCGGATTCCCGCTATCCCCGCGACGGCCGCTTCATTGAGGAGATCGGCTATTACAATCCGCTGCAGGATCCGCCCGTAGTCAAGATCGATGCGGAGAAGGCGGCAAAGTGGATCGCCAACGGCGCGCAGCCGACCGATACCGTCAAAGCGATTTTCAAGAAGAACGATATTATCAAATAACTGCCCATTGATTAGGAGGGCTTCATTTTGAAGGAGTTACTGATCACAATTGCACAGGGCCTTGTAGAAGACCCGTCTGCCGTTTCCGTCGATGTGGATGCCCCGGATGAAGAGGGGACAGTCGTTTATCACCTTCATGTCGCGCAGCCGGACATGGGCCGCGTGATCGGCAAGCAGGGACGGATCGCAAAGGCAATCCGTACGGTGATGAAATCCGTCGCGACCCGTGCGAATACAAAAATTCGTGTGGATATCGACTGAATATCCTTACATGTTGCAAAAAAGCGCTCTCGGGCAAGAAGTCCGGGGGCGCGTCCAGCCTGTCGAAAAAGGGATATCGTTGCGTCAAAATGCACGAGAACAATCTCGTAAATTGGCCCGCGCTTAGGCCGCGCGGGCCCTTCCTTTTCCGTTCGGCCGGAAAAGGAAGCAAAAGGGGCCGTTTTCGCACGGCACTTCGGCAGCGGAAAGATGAAGCCACGTGAAAAGCTGTTCGGCGGGA
>DAWDUP010000054.1:0-8588 GCA_052346825.1 Candidatus Fimivicinus sp.
ATCGATTCCATTAATGCCGTACTTGGCGAGCGCACCACCCGTGAGCTCGTGCGAACCGGCGCGCCCTTTGCGAAAGTATCGGCGCTCTTTTTTGGCCTTTCCCATGCGGCGGAACAGGTGCTGAAATCGCTCGATTTGGAGCCGGAGGAGGATGGCAGCCTTCTGATCCAGCGCTCGATCAGCTCGGATGGGCGCAGCGCCTGCCGGATCAATGGTCAAACAGCGACCGTTTCCATGCTGCGGCAGTTAGGCGGCGAGCTGATCAATATCCATGGTCAGCACGACAGCCAGTCGCTGCTCTCCTCGGAAAAGCATATCGGCTTTATCGACGCGCTCGCGCAGGACGAGGCGCTTCTGGAGGAATATCACGGCCTTTACGCCGCCTATGTAAAAATTCGACGCGCCCTGAATGAATTGCAGATGGATGAGGAGGAAAAGCTGCGCAAAATTGATTTGCTCCGTTTCCAGATCGACGAACTGGAGGCTGCAAACCTGCAAATCGGCGAGCGCGAAACGCTGACCCAAGAGCGCACCCGCTGCCTGAATGCAGAAAAAATCCTGCAAAGCCTGCGCCTCGCCTATGACGCAATCAACGGCACAGAGGAGTCACTGGGCGCATCGCAGCTCTTGACGAATGCTGCAGCAGGGCTTCAGGATGCCGCTCGTTATTACGGAGCAATCGAAAGCACGGCGCAGGAGATGCTGGATCTCTCTTATAATCTGGAATCCTATGCTGACGAAATCCGCAACGCGTTTGATACGCTCTCCTATGATCCCGGGGACTTGGAGCAGATCGAAGAGCGCCTCGACCTTTTGTACAAGCTCTCGCGGAAATATGGAGAGACGGAAGAGGAAATGCTCGCCTATCTGGAAAAAGCGCGGGCGGAACTTGACGAGATCACCTTTTCCGAGGAGCGCATGCAGAAGCTCGATGAGGAGCGGCGGGAGATCGTGCGGAAAATCAAGGCTTTGGCGGCTACGCTTTCCAATGTCCGCCGGCAGGCTGGGGAGCGTTTCTCCAGGCAGGTAGAGGCCGAGCTCTCCTATCTCGATATGCCACATGTGCGCTTTATCGTCCGCCATGAGCAGGTAAAGCCGGGGCCGAACGGCGCGGACGAGATCGAATTTTTGATCTCCGCCAATCCCGGTGAGCCGCCTCGCCCCTTGGCGAAAATCGCTTCTGGCGGTGAACTGTCCCGCATTATGCTGGCGATTAAAAACGTGCTTTCCGGCAGTGACGAAATTGGCACATTGATTTTGATGAAATCGATACCGGCGTCAGCGGTCGGGCAGCGCAGAAGATCGCGCTAAAATTGAAGCAGGTCTCCGCCGGACGGCAGGTGATTTGTGTGACGCACTTGGCGCAGATTGCAGCACAGGCGGACTGCCATTTGTTGATCCAGAAGACGGTGCGGGACGATCAAACTTATACGCAGGTCGATGCGCTCGATTTCGAAGGACGCAAGCGGGAGCTTGCCCGCATCATGGGCGGCATGGACGAGATCACGCCCTTGCAGCTGCAGAGCGCGGAGGAACTGCTGTGCGCAGCGGGGATCTCCGAATAACCAGAAAATCTCTTGACTTTTTTTTTCGCAGCGGTTATAATCCAGTCAACGGCTGAGATAAGAAGAAGTAGCGGCTCCCGTCCGGCACAGAGAGTTTCCGGCTGGTGGAAGGAAACGCGGGCGCACTGTGAAATACATCTTTGAGCCGCAAGGCTGAACGGTTTTCCAGTAGGCCGCGCCGGCAGCGCCCGTTACAGCGCGAGGGTATTTATCGTTTTACGAGCGTACCCGGTGAGGCCGCTTTCGTGAGAAAGCGGTAAATAGAGGTGGTACCGCGGTTTCTCCGCCCTCTGTAATTTGATTGCAGAGGGCGTTTTTATTTGTCCTTCTGCATCGGAAAATTTGGGAGGTATTTGGAATGAGCGTATTTGACGAACTGAAGGCGCGTGGCATGATCGCACAGATGACCAACGAGGAAAAAATCCGGGAGCTGATGGAGACCCAGAAGATCAAATTCTATATCGGCTTCGATCCCACGGCGGACAGCCTGCATGTGGGCCATTTCGTGCAGATCATGGTCATGGCGCACATGCAGCGCGCGGGCCATGTGCCGATCGCACTGTTCGGCGGCGGCACGGGCATGATCGGAGATCCCTCCGGCAAGACCGATATGCGCAAGATGCTGACAAAGGAGACCATCCAGCACAATATCGATTGCTTTCAGAAGCAGATGTCAAAGCTGGTTGATTTCTCAGACGGCAAGGCGATGATGGTCAACAATGCGGATTGGCTGCTGAACCTGAACTATATCGAGTTTCTGCGTGAGGTCGGCGTGCATTTCTCCGTCAACCGAATGCTGGCGGCAGAGTGCTACAAGCAGCGTTTGGAGCGCGGCCTGTCCTTCTTTGAGCTCAACTACATGATCATGCAGAGCTACGACTTCCTGGTGCTCAGCCGAAAATACGACTGCCAGCTCGAATTCGGCGGTGACGATCAGTGGAGCAACATCATCGGCGGTGTGGAATTAAACCGCCGCATGGATGGCCGCGAGGTCTGCGGTATGACCTTTAATCTCCTGCAGACAAGCGACGGCCGCAAGATGGGCAAGACCGAAAAGGGAGCGGTGTGGCTCGATCCGGAGAAGACCAGCCCCTATGAATTCTATCAGTACTGGCGCAATGTCGACGACGCGGACGTGATCAACTGCATGAAGATGCTCACCTTTATCCCGCTCGATGAGATCGCCGAATATGAAAAGCTGGAAGGAAGCGCCCTCAATCAGGCAAAGGAAAAGCTTGCCTTTGAGGTGACGAAGCTCATCCACGGCGAGGAAGAGGCGCTCAAGGCACAGTCCGCCGCAAAGGCGCTCTTTGGCAGCAGCGCGGACACGGAGCATATGCCGACAACGGCCCTCAAAGCGGAGCAGTTTGCAGAGGATGGCACAATCACGGTGATCGATATCCTGGTTGCCGCCTCTCTTGCCAAATCGAAGGGCGAGGCCCGTAGGCTCATTGAGCAGGGCGGCATCACAGTGGACGACGAGCGCGTAACGGACATTGCAAAGGCTGTATCAAAGGACGATTTTGAAAAGGGCCACGTGCTCGTGAAGAAGGGCAAGAAGGTTTTCCATAAAATTGTGATCGAATAAAGCGACGGCAGTCCGCAGAGAGACGGGCTGCCTTTCGCTTTTGCAGATGTAGCATACTGAAAACGATTCGGTACGGACTGCATGATGTTCGATGAGCTGGGAATGGAGACCCATGTCACCAACGGAGTAAACAACTAAAAGGCGAAATTGCTTCGAAAATAAAGACAGAGAGTGGAATCATGCCACACTCTGCCTTTATTTCTTAAGTAGATTTATACCTTGTCACTATGCATTTTCTTTGTGAATACAAGCATGGCGGCGGCAAAGATCACCACGGCGTAGCCTGCCACCCAGGAAAGCTCCGGCCAGATGCTGCCATAGTCGCCTGCGAGGGCATACCGCCCCGCGTTGACCGCATGCACGAAGGGGAGAAGGTTTGCAATCGTTTGGAACGCCCCGCCGACCAGATTCAAGTCGAACCATGTCCCCGACAGCCAAGCGTTCAGATTCGTGAGCAGCGCGCCGCATAAGCCGCCGACCTGCTTATCCGTAAACACGCTCCCGCAGAACAGGCCGATCCCAATGAACAGCAGCGCGGCGGGGAGGGATACAACGATCGCCAAAAGGATGCGTGCACTGCATTCCAAGCCCAGTGGGATCGCCACTGCGAAGCACACCGCCATCTGCGCAATTGCTATCGGCACAAGCGGGGCCGTATAGCCTAGAATAAAGTGCCCCGCCGTCATAGGCGAAGCAAAAAGCCGCAGCATGAAAGCGCTGGTGCGGTCTTTTGCGATCAGCATACCCGAGAAAAGAGAGATAAAGGATAAGCCGAACACCGCAATGCCCGGGGCTAATTTATCAATTGCAAAAGGCTCAACCGGGATATTGGACTGGATTAGGGATAGCAGCAGCAATACCACGACAGGAAAGCCAAGCCCAAATGCTAGATTTAGCTTATCCCGTAGGATTTCCTTGATGTTGCGAACAGAAAAGGAAAGCGTTTTCATATTGTTGCTCCTCCTTCGCTGCAAAGCGCGACAAATGCGTCTTCAAAAGAGGATGTATTTGCCGCCGCCATTAGCTCCTGTGCGGTTCCAACCGCTTTCAGTTTCCCCTTCGACAGAATGCCGATATGATCGGACAAAGCCTCTGCTTCCTCCAGATAATGCGTGGTTAAAATAATCGTAATTTTCCCTTTCAGCTTTTGAATGAGGCCCCATAGCTCCCGGCGGGCCAGTACATCCAGCCCAAGCGTCGGCTCGTCAAGGAAGAGAACCTGCGGCTCGGAGATCAAGGCCATTGCAATCGAGAGCCGTCGCTGCCAGCCGCCGGAGAGCGTTTTGGCCCGGCTTTTTGCAATCTCTTCCATATCGAATGCGTGAATTGTTTCCTGCGCTTTCTGTTTTGCGATTTCTCGGGCAAATCCGTAAACGCCGCAAATCAACTCTAAATTTTCACGCACGCTCAGATTTGGCGCGACTGCCGTTTCCTGCGGAGAAACATTGATAATCTGTTTGACTTCATATGGCTGTGAAATAATGCTTTTTCCCATCAAGAGCGCGTCGCCACTACTGGGCCGTAGCAGGCAGGAGAGCATTTTGATGGTAGTCGTTTTTCCTGCGCCGTTTACGCCGAGCAGGGCAAACAGCTCGCCCTGCCCGATGGTGAGATTCAGTGCATCAACGGCTATCTTATCTTGATATCGTTTGGTCAGCTCCACCGTTTCAATTGCTTTTATCATCTTCATTGCCCTCCTGCACTTCACGGATGGCACGGGCGAAGGTGATCGAATCTTCTTCCGTATGTTCCGGATAAATTTCTTTTGCTTTGCCGGCAAAGATAGCGTCCGCGATTTTGGCAAATACACCATAGCGTTCAATTGCGATTCCTTTTTGGGCATCCGCCAGCAGGAGAAGGGTATCGCCGGGGTCAATCTGGAACATATCCCGCACTTCTTTGGGAATGACGATTTGCCCTTTGGGACCAACTTTAATAGAGCCCATGTATTTATCGTTTCCTTTGAGTTTGCTTCCCATCATGGCATCTCCTTAGTAATAAAAGTATAACTTGTATAACTTATAATACTGTATGCTTTGCGCTTTGTCAGGAAAACTGCGGCGCCGGATGAATCTTTTATCATCCGGTGCAGGGCGCGAACATACGCAAGAGGTTTTCCGAGCCGTCGGTGGGATAATCCAGTGGGATCTGCTGAAACCATGCATAGGGGACAACCACGGTACAGAAAGTGAGGACCATCTTTCCATAAATTGCGAAAGGATATTGTCCCAATTCCCTGCCGCCGTATGTCAAAACATTCATAAATTCCAAGTCCTCCAGGGTAACGAAGCTGAACGCAGCATATAAAAGGAACAGGCAGAAAACAGGAGTATCGCCTACGACCATAAAAAGCATCAGGATTCTGGGGAGCGTCCAGCGGATACCGTTTTGGGAGAAAGCGACGATAAGCATAACAATGCCCTCCAGATTTGAAGGCGAGAATTTGAAAAATTTTACTGCGCGGGCCTACGAGCATGCGGTCGAATAAACGTGCGGTACAACGCCCGCAAGCACCGCCGCACAGTACTGCATTCCATTGGAAATCGGACGCGCAGAAGCGAAGCATATTTCCGGATTGTATCTGCTCAGGATACACGTTGCATCGCTCTTCGGAATCCGGGTTGAGAAACGGAAAGAGATTTGTCCTTCTTGAACCGCCGTACAAAACATGCTATATTGAAACTAATGAAATAGAAAGGCGGCGGTAAGCCCATGCAGTTTTAGAATCGACGAAAATCTGGATTACATTTGCAGAATCAGCAGCCTCCTCAGGCTGCTAATCCTATGCGACTAAAATGAGTGGGGAGGAATGAAAAGTATGTGTTTCTTTTCACGCCAGCGTATGCCGGAGGAAGCGCCGCCGCCTGCCTTTGTCAGTGCTATTATAGTAGCAGCAGGCCAGTCAACACGCATGGGCGGAGAAATCAGCAAGCAATTTTTGTTGATTGACGGCGTACCGGTTATTGTGCGCACGCTTAAGGCGTTTGAATTGGCAGGCAGTGTCCATGAGATCGTGATTGCTGCGCGGGAGGAAGATATTCCGCAGATGTATGCACTGGTTCAAGACTATGAGATCACAAAGGTCAAGCAGATCGTAACCGGCGGCGAAACGCGTCAGGAAAGTGTTTTCCATGCAATTGCACAGACGGATGAACAGGCAGATTTCCTGGCGATTCACGACGGCGCGAGGCCTCTAGTCCGCCCACAGGAGATCGATCAGGTGGTAGAAGCTGCTGTTAAACACGGTGCAGCGGCTTTGGGCGTCCCGGTAAAAGATACGATCAAACGGGTCGATGAAAACGGGAAAATCTTGGAAACGCCGGAACGCAGCGCCCTCTGGGCTGTGCAGACGCCGCAGGTCTTTTCCCGCACGCTGTATCTGCGTGCGGTAGAGCAGGCAGGGGAAACGGCCGCCAATCTGACGGACGATTGCCAGCTGATCGAGCGGACGGGCGAACCTGTCTATCTGGTGCAGGGAGCCTATTCCAACCTGAAGATTACGACGCCGGAGGATGTGTACGCGGCGGAAGGTATTTTAAAATCTACTGAGGACTTTTATGCATAAAGGGATTACCTTTTAAGCAAAGAAGGATTCTTTTTCAGAAAGGAAGCTGAAATGGATGAGAATCGGACATGGATATGACGTACACCGTCTTGTAGCGGACAGAGAGCTGATGATCGGCGGAGTGCACATCCCACACGAAACAGGGCTTTTGGGACATTCGGACGCCGATGTGCTACTGCACGCTATCTGCGACGCGCTGCTTGGTGCGGCGGCTTTAGGCGACATTGGTGCGCTTTTTCCGGACACGGATCCGCAATATAAAGGGGCCGACAGCTTAAAGCTTTTATCATGCGTCGCGCAGACGCTTGCGCTGGCGCATTACAGGATCGTGAATATCGACGCAACCGTTCTCGCGCAGGCGCCGAAATTAAAGCCATTCATTCCGGACATGCGGCAAAAAATCGCGGAAGCCTGTAGTATGGAGGTCACTATGGTCAGCGTGAAGGCAACAACCGAGGAGGGCCTCGGTTTTACCGGATGTAAGGAGGGCATTGCGGCCCACGCTGTCTGCTTGATTGAAGAGCAGTAAGATCTAATTTTCAAAGGACACGAAGCAGTCATTTCGCATAGGATGGTACGAAACGAGGTGACTGTATATGGGACAGCCAAATTTTCTAGTCTGTTCAATCACACACGCGGAAAAAGGGGTCCGTCTCTTAAATGAAAACGGATTCCACGCATATTATAAAAGAACGCCCGATCCCAATTCTCAGGATGGGTGCTGTTATACAATTTACCTGACCAAAGGAGACGCGTCTAAGGCCCTTGCAATTCTTCGGGAAGGCCATGTCAGATTGACCGAGAACCTGGGAGGCGGCCAGAAGTCATGATTTATTTTGACAATGCCGCAACGACCTACCCAAAGCCACGGATCGTACGGGAGGCAATGGCCAGAGCACTCGTGGAGTATGGCGCGAATCCCGGGCGCTCCGGGCATACGATGGCCTTGCGTACTGCTGGCCGCATTTACCGGTGCCGGGAGCAGGCCGCAGCAATGTTTGGCCTGCGGGAGCCTGAGAATGTGGTTTTCACGCTCAATTGCACACATGCGATCAATACGGTCCTGCATGGTATTCTGAAGCGTGGAGATCACGTCGTAACCTCCGATCTGGAGCACAATGCAGTAATGCGTCCTCTTTACAGGCTCGCCGGGGACGGTGTAATTTCCTATAGCACGGCGCATGTATGTGAAGGCGATTTTGAGACGACGCTGGCTAATTTTAGAGAGCAGATTAAGTCGAATACCCGCATGATTATCTGCATGCATGCGTCCAATGTTTTTGGAACCGTTCTGCCGATTGAAGATATCGCCAGGCTCGCTCATGAGCACGGCCTGCTTTTTGTAGTGGATGCGGCACAGAGTGCAGGGGGGCTCCCGATCGATATGGGAAAAACAGGGATCGACTTTCTCTGCCTACCTGGTCATAAGGGGCTCTATGGCCCTATGGGAACAGGCTTGCTGCTGTGTGCGGATGGAGAAGCGGTCCGGCCGCTGGTGGAAGGCGGAACCGGCAGCCTTTCCGCGCATCTTTATCAGCCGTCTATTCTGCCGGATAAGCTGGAAAGCGGGACAGGAAATACCCCTGGTATTCTGGCTCTGTCTGCTGGACTTGATTTTGTTAAAACGATCGGAATCGGCAGTATTGCGGAGCACGAGCTTTCTCTCGTGCAAACGCTTTATGATGCTCTGGCTGCGACGGAGAACGTGCGCCTTTATACGCAAAGGCCGGAGCAGGGGAAACATGTCCCGCTGCTTTCTTTCAATATTGCAGACCTGCACAGCGAGGAAGCCGCCACCCGATTGAATCAGGATGGAATTGCTGTACGCGCCGGTCTGCACTGTGCTCCATGCGCGCACAGAACCTATGGA
>DAWDUP010000054.1:8598-13154 GCA_052346825.1 Candidatus Fimivicinus sp.
TCTGAAACGGGAACCGTGCGTATCGCGCCGTCTTATTTTACCAGCAAAAAAGATCTGTATGAACTGATAAAATCTGTCCGAAAAATTGCAAAAGAACCGAAAACGTGATATGATAAAAAAGAATAGATTCATGCGGCTATGATGAATCGGCAGCGGCGGGGGATTTCCATGCCGCCGCTGTATTTATTCTACACTTAATTTTGATTATATAGAAAAAAGACGTTTTATTTTGGTGCACAGGGCACGGAAGGGCGCGGTTTATGCTATGGAGATAGAACAAATCAAAACCTTTTTCACGCAGCTTTGGAGCGTAATCTCAACATTTTGGAATTCTGGTTTTTTAAAGCTGTGTTCCAATATCCTGGATATTGTTCTCGTGGCTTTTATCGTTTATCACGCCATTAAGCTCATCCGGGAAACCCGCGCGATTCAGTTGCTTAAGGGCATCCTTCTTCTGGCAGTTCTGTACGTAGTTGTTAATCTATTGAAGATGGAAGCCATGATGTTCGTCCTGCAAAAAGTATTTGAATTTTCCGTGATCGGTCTTCTGATTTTGTTTCAACCGGAATTGCGCCATGCGCTGGAGAGTATGGGGCGCAGCAAATTCGGTGTTTTCAATCCATTTTCCGGAAAGGGTGGCCAGGAGCTCAGACGCCACGAGCTGATGCAGGCAGGAATTGATGGCGTTTGCCGCGCATGCTCTGACATGAGCGATAAAAGAATCGGCGCACTGATCATCTTTGAACGCGTTACCATGCTCGGTGAAATCGCAAAAACCGGTACAACGGTAGACGCCCTTGTCTCTCCGGAGCTGATCGGGAATATCTTTTATCCCAAGGCGCCGCTGCACGACGGAGCTGCCATTATCCGCGACGGACGTGTCTGCGCCGCCGGCTGCATCCTCCCGCTCACGCAAAATAACGCTGTGAGCAGCGAGCTTGGCACCCGGCATCGTGCGGCGCTTGGCATGAGCGAGCAGAGCGATGCAATCGTTGTGGTCGTCTCAGAGGAGCGGGGATCGATTTCGATTGCCCATGACGGCGTTCTGCTGCAGGATATTTCCGATGGCGATCTGCGCGAAAAGCTGCAGAAATATCTGATCATACAGCCGGAGCAGCCAAGTGAAATCAGCCGGACTTTCAAGCGCATTGCCGGGAGGATTAAGCATGAAAAAGATCATAAAGAAAAATAGACAAAAAATCAATTTTCGTGAGCTTTTCAGCAACAATCGCTTTGTGCTTCTGTTTTCGATCGTATTAGCGTTTGTCATCTGGGTTGCCATTTCAATGACGGCAAGCCCGGAAGAGTCTTATACGGTTGAAAACGTGCCTGTGGATTTCAGCCTGAAGGGCAGCCTTCCGGAGCAATTAGGCCTACAGGCCTTTGGTAATACGGAGTTTAAAGTCGATGTGGTCGTATATGGGAAACGATATATCGTTTCTAATCTAAAGCCGGAGGATATTAAAGTAACGCCGGACTTGAGCTATGTCAGTTCCTCCGGGAAAAATGATGTGACGCTGGTAGCCAAGCCGGCAAGTGATGACGCTGATTTTACGATCAACTCCCTGTCCCAAACAAAGGTACAGGTTTATTTCGATACCTATAAAGAGGTTTCTTATCCGCTTGAACCGGATATTGTCGCAGAGAAGGTCATTCCAGACAAGGGATATATTCAGGAATCCATCTATCCTTCCATTAGCAATGTAACGGTCTCTGGGCCGACGACAGAGGTCAATAAGGTCAGCAAGGTAGTCGCGCGTGTTTCTCTCTCCGAACCCCTGACTACGACGACAACGCTAGAAGCACAAATCACCCCAATCAGCGAATACGGCGGCGTGCCGCAATATCTGGACATTAATCATGGGCAGACAAAGGTTACGCTGACCATCAAAGTGTTAAAGCTAAAGGAACTCCCGGTTACGGTATCTTATATCAATGAGCCACTTGCCTATGTCAGCAATCCTTTGCCCGTTACGATCACGCCTTCCCGTGTTACCGTGGCGGCCGAGGAGGCGGATATCGATGCCATGGAATCCTTCTCCGTTGGTACAATCGATTTCAATGAGCTCGGCATGATTCGTCACACTTTTTCCTTCCCCGCCTCCGCTATCAAGGAAGTGACTGTGGTAGACGACAATGTTAAAAATTTTACAGTAGTAATCGACGCACGGGATAAGACGTCGCAAACCTATACAGTCTCCAAGAACAATATCACGATGCTGAATGTGCCCGATGAATTTGAAGTAACTGCACTTGAGGATATTTCAAATGTCACAATTATCGGCCCAAAGAGCTCTATCGACGCTTTGAATGCAGACGGGATTTATGCCGAAGTAGATTTGAGCACCATTTCCATCGCACCAGGTCGTCATGAGGTGACCGCCAGGGTTTTTGTTAGAAGTTTCAATGACTGTTGGGCGTATAAAACCTATAAAGTGCCGATCCAGATCACACAAAAATCGAAATAATATCAGCGATTGTATCAAAAGGAGCGTGAACGGCGGTCGTGAAAAAACATTTACTTTCCTGCATTGCATTGGCGCTTAGCCTTGTTTTTCTGTTTAGCGGCTGCTCGCTGCGTTTTACAGCTCTGCCGAACCTGCTGCGTCCTCCAAAACTAGCAGGAGATTATGAGGCGCTTCAGGAGTCTTTTGAAGATTCTGTCGGGAAAAATTTTTCATTAAAAACGCCCATTTCCGGGGATTATCGTTCTGCGTTCGTTATGTATGATGTGGACAATGACGGTGAAGACGAGGCCTTTGTTTTTTACACACAAATGAAGGATCAGTCCACGGTCCGCCTGCATTTTATGGATAGTGAAAACGGGAGATGGACTTTTCACTACGATTTTCCCGGTGCAGGAAGCGACGTTTATTCTGTATTTTTTGCAGATATGAATGACGATGGTTTTTCTGAGCTCATCGTTGAATGGAACCTGTTTGACAGCAAGGAAAGCAAAGTGCTGACCGTTTATCATTACGATCATACCGAAAATACGCCTTCCATCAATACGCTGGCACGGGAGGCCTGTACCGCCATGCTGCCCATCGATATGGATAATGATGGTTGTAAAGAGATTTTTCTGATCGCTCCGGAGGCGACAGATACGGTGCGCAGAGCAGTTGGAAAATTGCTTAAAATGACAAACGAATCCATTTCGGTTATCAGTAAGGTGACGCTTGACCCCAAAACGATCAATTATGTATCTTTAAAAAGCGAAAATCTAGGGATTCAATATCCCGTTAAGATTTATATAGACGCGAATGTCAGCACGACCTCTATGATCACGGAGATGGTCTATTGGGACAACAGTGCGAAAAGACTGATTGCTCCCCTTTTTGATGAAAAAAAAGGAGTTAATCTCGTAACACGGCGCAATGAACCGATTGCCTCGCGTGATATCAATAATGATGCCATTATTGAAATCCCTATTCAAACTGTGTTGCCGGACAGCGGGTATGCCAGCACGGATATCCTTCCTCAGGATAGCAATGGGGCCGGCCAGACGGACGCCAGCGCTGCACAGCAGCTTTATCTGACAAAGTGGGTCCAATTTCAGGGCAATGGTTTGCAGGAGATGAAAGTCGTCTCCTATAGTTCCATCAACTATTCTGATGGATACATGTTTTTGTATCCCGACAAATGGATTGTCGACGAAGAAAACCCAAGGGTCACAATCATCAGCAACCAGAAGGAGAGACGCTGGACCTTTTTTGCCAGAGAAGGCGGGAAAACGGGGGAGGCTTTGTTTAATATTTTAACAATTCCGGCTGACCAGTGGGCTAAAAATCCCAATGCAGATTATACACTGCTCAAAGAAAACGGCAGTGTCGTATATGTTGGTCGTTTATCGAGTGCTGCTTCGCAATACGGCATTGATTTTGACCAGTTAAAATCAAGTATCTCTGTGATTGAGTAGAAAGCGTAAGGGGGAGACGATAGAATGAAAACAGTTCTTGTCGCGGAAGACGAAGTTTCCATCCGGGACTTTATCGTGATTAATCTGCAGCGCAGCGGATATGAGGTTTTAGAGGCAGGGGATGGCTTGGAAGCCCTGCATATTTATGACGGAAGAAACGGCGATATCGATGTGGCGCTGCTGGATATTATGATGCCGCAGATGGATGGCCTTGAGCTTTGCAAGCAGCTGCGTGCGCGCAGTCCGCTCTTAGGTATCATTATGCTGACAGCCCGCACACAAGAAATGGATAAGGTCACCGGCCTTTTAGTGGGCGCCGATGATTATGTGACCAAGCCGTTTTCCCCTTCGGAATTGATGGCACGCGTCGATGCGATTTACCGCCGTGTCGAGATGAGCAAAGCATCTTCCAATCCAAAAACACAGGACGATACGATCACATTGGGAGAATTCGTATTGAATCCGCGCAATCGAACGCTTACAAAAAGAGGGAATTTCATCGATCTGACGCAGGTGGAATTCCAGATTATAGAGTGTTTCTTTCAAAATCCCGGCGCGGCGCTGGATAGGACGGATATCTTGAACCGCGTTTGGGGCAGCTCCTATTTTGGCGAAGAAAAAATCGTAGACGTCAATA
>DAWDUP010000055.1:0-7156 GCA_052346825.1 Candidatus Fimivicinus sp.
GTGCAAACCAAAGGGCAGCTTAGGTGGTTACAGAATCGGCCTGCTCTCCTTGAGCACCACGTCGTGCGCGCCGCCTTCGACAATGCTGGTGGATGAGATCAGCGTAATCTTCGCATTCTTCTGCAGCTCGGGGATGGTCAGGCAGCCGCAGTTGCACATCGTAGAGCGCACCTTGGAGAGGGAAAGCTCCACATTATCCTTCAGGCTGCCCGCATAGGGCACGAAGGAATCAACGCCCTCTTCGAAGGAGAGCTTCGCATCGCCGCCGAGGTCGTACCGCTGCCAGTTCCTCGCCCGCGCGCTCCCCTCGCCCCAGTATTCCTTCATATAATTGCCGTTAACGTTGACTTTCTTTGTCGGGCTCTCATCAAAACGGGCAAAATACCGGCCCAGCATTAAGAAGTCTGCTCCCATTGCCAGCGCCAGGGTAATATGGTAATCGTGCACGATGCCGCCGTCGGAACAGATCGGCACATAGACACCCGTCTCCTGAAAATATTCATCACGCGCCTGGGCCACTTCAATCAGGGCGGTAGCCTGACCTCTGCCGATGCCCTTTTGCTCCCTCGTGATGCAGATCGCGCCGCCGCCGATGCCAACCTTCACAAAATCTGCTCCCGCCTCGGCCAGAAAACGGAACCCATCCCGGTCGACCACATTTCCTGCGCCGATTTTCACAGTGTCCCCATAGTGCTCCCGCACATAATCGAGCACGATCTTCTGCCATTCCGTATAGCCTTCTGAGCTGTCGATGCACAGGGCATCCGCACCCGCCTCAAGCAGAGCCGGAATCCGCTCGGCATAATCCCTCGTGTTGATGCCGGCGCCCACCATATACCGCTTGGAACCATCGATCAATTCGTTTTCATTATCCTTATGGGAATTATAATCCTTTCGAAATACCATCGATACCAATCGCTGCTCCTTGTCGATGATCGGCAGGCAGTTGAGTTTATGCTCCCAGATAATATCATTGGCTTCCTTCAGCGAAGTGTCTTCCCCGGCGGTAATCAGGTTTTCAAAGCAGGTCATGAATTCCCGGACCCTAGTATCCGACGGCATTCTGCTGATGCGGTAATCCCGGCTGGTGACAAGGCCGACCAACTTGCCCTGTGCGCTCCCGTCTTCCGTTACCGCGACGGTGGAATGCCCGGTTTGCTCCTTGAGCGCCAGAATATCCGCCAAAGTCGCCTCCGGAGAGATATTGGAATCGCTGATCACAAAGCCCGCCCGATAGCTTTTTACTCGGGCAACCATCTGCGCCTGGCTTTCCACCGGCTGAGAGCCGTAAATAAACGACAGCCCGCCCTCTCGCGCCAAAGCAACCGCCATCTGATCGTCCGATACGGACTGCATGATCGCCGAGGTCATTGGGATATTGAGCGTCAGCGCCGGCTCCTCGCCTTTCGCATATTTAACCAAGGGCGTTTTCAAGCTCACATTTGCAGGAATGCACTGCGCGGACGAATAGCCCGGGATCAGCAGGTATTCTCCAAACGTATGCGACGGTTCCTTCATATAAATTGCCATGAAATTCCTCTCCTTTTACGAATGATACCAGGTTTTTCTCCGTTACCCCTTCGCCTTTCTGACCAGCTCGTGAAGCAGCGTCAGCGATTCAATGGGCGTGAGGGTGTTGACGTCGATATTCTTCAGCTGCTCCATGATTTCCGCGCTCGTATTGCCCGCGATGGAAATCTGGAGAAGCGGATTTTCTTCCTCCTCGGGTAATTCCTCCGCGTCGGGGACCTCTGCAGGGCCCGCGCCCTTGCGGGCATTGTCCTCGAGAGCCTTGAGAATCACACGCGCGCGCTTGACCACGCTCACCGGCACGCCCGCGAGCTTTGCAACCTCCACGCCATAGCTGCCGTCGGCCCCGCCGCGGATGATGCGGCGCAGGAAGGTAATTTCATCGCCGCGTTTTTTGACCGCGATATTGTAATTCTTCACGCCTGCCACCTGCCCCTCAAGCTCGGTCAGCTCGTGATAATGGGTGGCAAACAGCGTTTTAGCCCCTAGCTTCTTCGGATCGGCGCAGAATTCCAGCACCGCGCGCGCGATGCTCATGCCGTCGTAGGTGGAGGTGCCACGGCCAATCTCATCGAGTAAAATCAGGCTTTTTGACGTGGCATTGTGCAAAATTGAGGCGACCTCGCTCATCTCCACCATGAAGGTGGACTGCCCCGCTGCCAGATCGTCGGAGGCGCCAACGCGGGTAAAGATGCTGTCCACCACGCCGATCTGCGCGCTGCGCGCCGGCACGAAGGAGCCGATCTGCGCCATGAGCGTGATGAGCGCCACCTGCCGCATATAGGTGGATTTACCCGCCATATTCGGCCCGGTGATGATGGCGCAGCGGTTATCCCCACAGTCGAGCGCCGTATCGTTAGGGACAAACGGTGCATCATCAAGCATCCGCTCCACCACGGGGTGCCGCCCGTCCGTGATTTCCAGCCGGTCGCCCGCATCGACGGCGGGGCGCGTATAGTCATAGGACACCGCCGTCTGCGCAAAGGAGCAGAGCACATCGAGCCGGGCGACGGCATGAGCCGTGCGCTGCACGCGGTACAGCTCGTCCGCCACACGGGTACGCACATCGTTAAAAATCTGATACTCGAGCTGCACCATGCGCTCCTGCGCGCCGAGCACCTTGGATTCGAGCTCCTTTAATTCCTGCGTAATATACCGCTCGCAGTTGGAAAGCGTCTGCTTGCGGATATAGTCGTCCGGCACCAGCTCCCTATAGGAATTGGAAACCTCTATGTAATAACCGAACACGCGGTTATAGCCAATTTTCAGCTTCTTGATGCCGGTGCGTTCCTGCTCGCGCTGCTCGATCTGCGTCAGGAACCCCTTGCCGTTGGTGACGAGCGCATGGAGCGAGTCGAGCTCCTCGTGGAAGCCGGGCTTAATCATGCCGCCTTCGCGCACGGTAAAGGGCGGCTCCTCCACGATCGCGGCATCGATGAGGGCAAACACGTCTTCCAGCGGGTCGATATCCCGGAAGATTTCGCACAGCATCGCGCTTTTGCAGCCTTCCATCCGCGCCCGCAGAGGAGCAAGCTTTTCAATCGCCGCCGAAAGGCTCCTGAGCTCCCGCGCGTTAGCGGTGCCGTAGGCGATGCGGGTCATGAGCCGCTCAAGATCATAGATGCCAGTCAGGTTTTCGATCTCGTCGCGCCGGAGCATTGTATCGCTGAACAGCTCGTCCACCGCGTTCAGGCGGCGGCTGATCTGCGCGCAGCTTAAAAGCGGCTGCTCCACCCAGGAGCGGATGAGCCGTTTGCCCATGGCGGTTTTCGTGCGGTCGAGCACCCAGAGGAGCGTGCCCTTTTTTTCACCGCTGCGCATCGTGCGCGTCAATTCCAGGTTGCGCCGCGCCGCAAGGTCAAGGCGCATGAAGCGCGCGCTGCTATAAAAATCGAGCTCCCGGATATTGTCGAGCTCCGCCTTCTGTGCGTCCTTGAGATAGGCGAGCGCTACGCCGAGGGCGCGCACCGCATCCGGCGCGCTGGCGAGCTCCAGCTCATCGAGCGAGGTTTTCTGAAAATGGGCCAGCACGAGGGCCGTGCAGGAGGCAAGATCAAACTGCCCGTCGTCGAGCAGCTCTGCCGTCAGGCTCATGCGCTTTGCCAGAAAGGATTTGAATTCCGGCAGCACGGCGGCCCCGGCATTGACCAGCACCTCGCTGGGCATATACCGGCCGAATTCATTTATCAGCGCATCCTCACAGCCGTCCGCCGAAAAATCCGTCAGATGCACTTCCTCACCCACGCAGACGCAGGCAAGGTAATTGTTGCGCGATTCGTCGAGCATGCTGTTTTCAATAACCGTGCCGGGCGTGACCACGCGGATCACATCCCGCTTGACGATGCCCTTGGCAAGCGCCGGATCCTCCATCTGCTCGCAGATGGCAACCTTATATCCTTTGGCGACCAGGCGGGCAATATAGCTGTCTGCGCTGTGAAACGGCACGCCGCACATTGGCGCGCGCTCCTCCTGGCCGCAATCCCGACCGGTGAGCACCAGCTCCAGCTCGCGCGAAGCGGTCTTCGCATCCTCGAAGAACATTTCGTAAAAGTCTCCCAGCCGGAACATCAGAATGGTGTCGGGATACTGCTCTTTGACCTCCAGATATTGCTGCATCATCGGCGTAAGCGGTGCCATAGGGAGTGATCATTCCTTTCTTTCAAAGCACCGCTTTACGGCGCTTTGCTCTGCCTTCACTGGTGTCTGGTATGTGAATGGGAGGCCGAGAATCGGCCTCCCCGATGCTTCTGAATCAGCAGCCGCTGCAGGCAGAGCAATTGCCGCCGCAATTGTGCTCTTCCTTTGGCTCACAGGTGGCCGGATCCTCGCCGTTGACGCAGAGGGTGAGAATCTGCATGAGATAATTCATCATCGCGTCGACTTCTTTGCGGGCAACCTCGTAATTGATCATATTCGGATTCTGCATCACCTGCGCATAAATTGCGCGGAACTGCTGATCGTAATCCTGCATTTTTTCCTCGCTCGGCGCTTCCTTCTGCGCCTCCTGCTGATAGTTCATCTGGATGAGATTGAGCTCACCGATGAGATCGTTGAGGGGTTTATCGGCTTCGTTGGCCTCGCGCGCCTTTTTGAAATTGAGGTAACGTTCGTCCTGCTGGATCGCTGCGCCAAGCTCGCGCGCCATTTTGATAATGTCCATTGAAATCTCCTTAATTAATTTTGATTTATTCCAACTGCTCGAAAGCGAACAGAAGAATCGGAATCAGACGGCAGACATCGGCTGTCTGACGACAGATGTGGGATATCAGCTCGCAATTTTTCCAAAATGGAACCGTGGCAAGTTTACGATTCCATTTGGCCGCGCAGAATCCACGCAAGCGCCTGTGTCACCTGAACGTCAACAAAGGAACCGATGAGAGAACCCTCCCCGGGGAATTCGATCACAATATTGCCCTGCGTACGCCCTGCGAGCAGCCCCTCCTTCTTGCCAGGGCCCTCCACAAGCACGCGAAAGCGTTTCCCCACAAGCGACTGATTGCGCTTTTCGGCGATGCGCTCCTGCAAATCGGTCAGCTCGCGGAACCATTTTCCCTTTTCCTCCCGGGAGACGGGATCGGGCATCTTCGCCGCGGGCGTCCCCCCACGCGGGGAATAGAGAAAGGTAAACAGGGAGGTAAAGCCGACCTCCTCTACCAAGCGCAGCGTATCCTGAAATTCCCCGTACGTCTCGCCCGGGAAGCCGACGATGACGTCGCTCGTCAGAGAGAGTTCCGGCATGACACCGCGCGCATAGCGGGTAAGCTCCAAATACTGCTCGCGCGTATAGCGGCGGTTCATCTCCTTCAAAACCCGGTTATTGCCGGACTGGAAGGGCAGGTGCAGGTGTTTGGCGACCTTTTCACAGGAGGCCATCGCATCGAGCAGCTCCCGCGTGCAATCCTTTGGGTGGGAGGTCATGAACCGGATGCGAAAATCGCCCGGGATTGCATTGATCTCCCGCAGCAATTGCGCAAAAGAGACAGGCGTTTCCAAATCCTTCCCATAAGAGTTGACATTCTGCCCTAAGAGCGTAATGTCACGGTAGCCCGCTTCCACCAGGGAACGCGCCTCGTCGAGTACTGCTTCGAGCGTGCGGCTGCGTTCACGCCCACGGACATAGGGGACAATGCAATAGCTGCAGAAATTATTGCAGCCGTACATCACGGGAAGAAACGCCTTAAAGGAGCTGTCCCGCACGACGGGAAGCCCCTCCGTGATGCCGCCCGCCTCATCCGGCAGCTCAAACACGCGGCCCTTGCCGCACAGGGTACGGTATAGGAGCTCCGGCAGGCGATGGATCACATGCGTGCCGAAGACGAGATCGACAAATGGGTAGCTCTTACGGATTTTCTCCGCTACGCGTGGCTGCTGCATCATGCAACCGCACAGGGCGACGGCCATGCCCGGCCGGGCGGCTTTGATATTTTTTAGGGCGCCGACATTGCCGAAGACACGGTCCTCCGCGTGCTCGCGCACCGCGCACGTGTTGTAGAGAACCAGATCGGCATCCTCGACCGTGTCCGTAAACGTATAGCCCATTTCGGCAAGCATGCCTTTGATGCGCTCGCCGTCTGATACGTTGCCCTGGCAGCCGTAGGTGTGCACAAAGGCGCGGGGCTGCCCGCGATAGCGTGTGTCGAGCACGGTGTGCAAAAGGGATGTGTATTCTTCCTGCGATTTCACAGGTGTATCATTTTTTTCAGCGTTTTGAAGCAAGCTGGGTTCCTCCGCATCCAAACTGTCCCCACAGGGGTAAAATCCCCCATGATTCTTTTTATTATACTACGAATGGTGGTTGTCCGCAAGTCAAAATCCCATATCTTGCGGAAAACGAAAACCACCCCATCAAAGCCTGCTGATGGGGTGGTCAATGCTGTTCCAAAACATATCTTCTGTTTTACAAAAGCAGATGTTCGCCGCACCGCAGTAGCACTTTGCTCCAGCGTGCTTCCCGAAGGCTGACACCCTGCCATGCCGCCATCAATTCCTCCCGGTGCGTCTCGGCCTTTTTAAATGATAAGCTCAGTACAACGCTCTCAATGATGTAATATTTTTGAACCATTTCCCTTATTCTTTTATCTCCGGGCAAAGCGTTGCAATTCCCATATGATTCCCCTCGCCCGTTTCTAAATCCTTGGGCGTGTGAATGAGATAGAAAAAACCGTTCTCCGAATATTTTTGATCATCAAAGCCTTTCGCATAATCCTCGGCCATCGCCATGTGGGTCACACGGCCGATCGCCATGGCGGTCAGGCCCGCGCCGGAGAGATCCTCCAGCCGTTCGCATTTACATTCCAGCGTCAAAAAGCTCTCCGCGATGCGCGGGACGGATACGGTTTTTTCTGCTTCCTCCGTAAAGCCGCCCACGGCGAATTCGTCATTCTCCAGCTCGTTGTGCTCGATCGTTTGGATCAGCGCGTCATAATAGCGCTTGGAGAGGAAGTTGACGCAGAATTCCCCATCGCGCTTGATGTTTTCATAGGTATGCGTATGCTGGCAGAGGCCGGCAAGGATCGCGTAAAATCCGCCTTTATCGCCCTGGAAACAGCTCCAGGAGTGGAAGTTGATATTCGGCTTGCCATCTGCCTTGCGCGTCGTAATGGCAAAGAGCACCTGCGGGATGCCG
>DAWDUP010000055.1:7166-9166 GCA_052346825.1 Candidatus Fimivicinus sp.
ATATGGGAAAAGAACTCATACTGCCCCGGCCAATACTGCCGGAAGCATTCAGGCCTGGCTTCGCCGATTTCAAATTTCATTAAATATGCGCCTCCCTATTCTTCGATTCTGTCAAACGCGCGCAGGAAAAGAAGGTTTTGAATCACGAGGTTCGCCTTCCACCAGTTTGCGGAGATGGCGAATTCGCGCTCATACGCGCCCCACGTCCAGGTGAGATTCCAAACGCCGTGAGCATTGCGATTTTGAATCAACAAATCGCACTCCTGCTCCGGCAGGCCCTCGTTACCGGCGTAAAACGGGCTCTGCGGGCAGCGGATAAAACAGGACGGCGTGCAGACATAGCCCTGTGTCCAGTCTGACGGATCGTTGCCGATGAGCGCGCAAACCGCGCTTTTCAGCCTGCCCTCATAGGCCTTTTCGTCGAACAAGTCCGTCCTGCCCGCTGCCTTGCAGGAGGCGAGCAGCTCCCAAAAAACATTTACTTCGTGCATATCGTCCGATTTGGTACGGCCTGCGATGAAATCCGCGGCAGCGCGCTTTGCAAGCGCCTCGCCCTTCTGATAGAGCGCCGACCCCGGCTCATCGTATTGCAGGATAAAGCCCGCCAGACTCGCCGTGGGATTATAGCCCCATGCCTCGCGTGTCTGCTCGCCATAGGTCCACCACGGTGCTCGGGGAGAAGCATTATTCGACGGGATCGCCCCATACCAGAGGCCGCCGTGAAAATGCGCGCCGCTGTCCAGAAAGCGCAGAATCCCCTGCGCAACCGGATGCTCCTTCGGCGCGCCCACCTCCCGGAGGATGCAGGCCGCCGTCCAGGTTTGCATCGGGGCGGATTCCGGATTCCAGCAGTCGGCCTCCAGCGCGTGGCCAAAGCCGCCGTCCTCATTCTGATAGGCGGTCAGCGCCTGAAGCACAGCCTCTGCAGAGCCGCCTTCAAAATAGTATTGCCAGCGCGCAAGGTCCAGCGGCCGCGCATTGCGGTATATCCAGCGGCGGATGCTTTCTAAATCTGATTTTATCAGCTTCATATTGTTTTCTCTCCATTTCCTTTTAAATTGCCCTTATTGTACCCCCAGAGAAAACAAATGTATTGTAAAAAAGCGACATGTCACTTTCTTTGACCTGCTCTATCCAAAGCGAGCGCACGCGCCTGCATAGGCGTGAGTGTATGGAAGCGCTTGAAATTGCGCAGCAGATGGGACTGATCCGTAAAGCCAAAACGGCACACCGCATCCTGCATATCAAACTCCCGCTCGAACAAGACGGCACGCCATACCTGCTGATAGCGCACGAGCTGTGCTAGCTTTTTGGGCGATATGCCAATCGTATCACGAAACATCCGTTCCAGCTGCCGCAGGCCGACACAGGCATAGCCCGCCGCATCAGAAAGGGCTGCCCGCCCCTCGTTTTGCAGCATATGATAGACTGCATTCATCACAGCCGGTTTTTCCTTTTCCGTCTGCAAAGCCTGCACCAGGTAATCCTGTGCAAACCGGATGCGCCCCTCCATCGTATCTACACTGGGCAGCATTGCCTCAAGCTGCCGCGTTATCTTCGGAAAGAAGCAGTGCGCGTCAAAAAAACCGTTTTGCACCTGTGTCATCGGCTCGTCGGCAAACAGCGGCGTTGCCCAGGCATAAAAGCGGATAGCAAAGGTCGAAACGATATGGCCGGGGAAATTTTCCCGAGAAACAAACGGGAGGTCATCAATGCCACAGAAAACATTTGACAGCGTCTCCTGCGTATAATCGAGGTCAAAGAGGATATCCATACAGGTATCTGGTGTGACGAGCCCTTCCTCCCGACCCGGCTGCTTCGCCCGAACCGGCCTGCGCGTCCCCCAGAAGCAACAGATATATGGTCTGAGCGCTTCGCACGGTGCGACTTCTATGTACGTATCGTCCTCCTGAAACGGTGTGGCGGTCAGGGGACGGTACATCTGATAAAGCTTCAAAGGGAAATCGCCTCCTTTCCGAAAACAGAAAAAGCGCTCACTC
>DAWDUP010000055.1:9176-9906 GCA_052346825.1 Candidatus Fimivicinus sp.
ATCCATTCATTTGATTTCAGCCGAGCGCTTTCTCTCTTCACTTTTCGCTTTTTACCGTCACATAAGCTGCCCGTCCAAAAATGCGCGCAGCTTTTCCTGATTCTGCAGGCCTACGATGCGCTCCTTTTCCTGCCCGCCGGAGAAGAGCACCAGCGTTGGAATGCTCATCACGCCATAGGTCGTCGCGAGATCGCTCGCCTCATCGATATTGATCTTGCAAAAGCGGATCTTTCCCTCATATTCGCCAGACAGGGATTCCACTACGGGCGCCAGCATCCGGCATGGATTGCACCACTGGGCCCAGAAATCCACGAGGACAGGCTCCTGTGCGTCGAGCACCTCTTTTTTGAAATTGTCCAGAGTGACCGCTGTTACTGCCATAACACATCGTCCTTTCACGTCTTTTTTCAATCGCCATTAGTATCTCCCGCGCCTGTAAGCTTATACGAAAGCCGTTTTGCACGCAAAAGTGCCGCTTTCTTCACCGGGGCGCGGTCCGTATCCTGTTCAAATACGCAGCCGATAAGCGTTGTATGTAACACCGTGAACGCCATTTCCATCTGGCTGCGGATCGCCGCAAACCCGGCCGCCTCCTGAGAGCCGCAGGTCAGCAGCAGCGCCGCCTGCTTTGGCTTTTTGACCGGCGGACGGATGCCCATTGAAAAACGGGCGCTGAAATACCGCTGAAAGCGGTCGATCACCGCCTTTGGCGGCGCGGGAAGCGCGTTAT
>DAWDUP010000055.1:9916-12957 GCA_052346825.1 Candidatus Fimivicinus sp.
CGACGAAAAAATCCGCCCGCTCGAAAGCCTCCATAAAGGCATCCAAATCGCGCTGGGAGCAGCCCTGCTTTTTGGCGCAATAGCCGCAGTCGATGCAGGGCATTGGATGCTGCTTGTATGCATCGTAAACCGTGACCTTCACATGGTCAGGCAGCTCGTCCAGAAAGGAATGCAGCAGCTTCCCCGTATTGCCGTTCGGGTGGGGCGACCCAAAAAGGACGAGCAGTTCCTTTTCCTCAAATGAGGTTGCGTTCGTCGCAGTACTGGCAGACAAGCATTCCGCCCCCTTCCCGGAACAGGTGCGGCAGATAACCTTCCGTCTGTGTGATGCAGCGCGGATTCTGGCAACAGGCCGTATGTGTGCCGTGCACCTTGGGCGGCACCTCGCCGGATTTTTTCTTGAGCATCTCAAGAATCAGCGCCATGCGGGCATACATGCCATATTCGCCCTGCTCAAAATATTTCGCGCGCGGGTCGTCATCCACATCCACCGTAATCTCGTCCACACGCGGCAGCGGATGCAGGATGCACAGATCACGCTTTGCACCTCGCAGCTTGTCCTTATCGAGCACATACACGCCTTTTTGCTTTTCATACTCCTCGCGGGAGGCAAACCGCTCCTGCTGGATACGGGTCATATAGAGCACGTCCAGCTCAGGGATTGCCTCCTCCAAACTGTCGAGGCAGGTATATGGGCGGCCGCTTGCATGGAGCACATCCCGGATATATTGCGGAATCTGGAGCTGCGGTGTGGAGATAAGCACGAACCGGTTGCCCTCATAGCGCGAAAGGCATTTGATCAGGGAATGTACGGTCCGCCCATTTTTCATATCGCCGCACAGGCCGATTGTCAGGTTGGTCAGCCGCCCCTTTTCATAGGAGAGCGTGACAAGGTCCGTGAGCGTCTGCGTGGGATGCAGATGCCCGCCGTCGCCCGCACTGATGACCGGCACTCTGGAATACAAGGACGCTGCGAGCGCCGCGCCTTCGCGCGGATTGCGTATCACAATAATATCAGAATAATTGCTGATAATCCGCACGGTATCCTTCAGGCTCTCCCCCTTGGAGACAGAGGAATTCCCTGGATTGTCGAAACCGATGATTTTTCCGCCCAGACGGAGCATTGCCGCCTGAAAGGACATCTGCGTCCGTGTGGAGGGTTCATAAAAAAGCGTTGCCATGATTTTTCCATGGCAGGCATCCATATACCACGCCGGATTTTTGCGGATATTGCCTGCCAGCGTGATCAATTCCTGTACCTCTGCATGCGATAGCTGGTCGAGATCAATCAGGTTGTTTGTTTTCATCACGTGTATGCCTTCCTTCTGTCCCGTTGTTTTTTTCATTTTATCAGCAAATCCGTAAAATAACAATATGCTGCCAAAATTTAAGTTTTCCATAAAAAAGATTGTATCAAAAGGGCGAATGATGTAAAATGAAAAAGAATCAGTATAAGGGGAAGTGAATACAGGATGGAAGACATCTACAGCTCCAGCAACCGAGATCCAAACCGAAAAAAGGATGGCGGCAGCCGGAATATCAGCTCGTCTTCGGGCCAGAGGCCGCAGCGGCCTGCTCAGCCGCCCCATCAGAATATGAATGATACAAGACCACAGCAGCGGCCTGCCCAGCCAAACCAGCCGCCAAAAAGGCCGTCTCCTGCTAAGCCCGCCGACGCCACGCAGGATTTTACGCCAGTTAGGCCGCCCGTACAAAATCCATATGACAGGAGGCCCCCCCAGCAGCAGCGGCCGCCGCAGGGCGCAAAGCCCGGACAGCCCATGGAGGATATTAAGAGCGGCAGGCCGAAGCATCGGCGGAAAAAGCACGTTGTATTAAAAATCTTTCTCGCGCTCATCGCCCTGATTCTGGTCGCGGCGATCGCGGGAGGCAGCTATCTTTACCGCCTGATGGGCTCCTTCAATTATAACGAAGCGGGGCATAAAAACAACGTCTATGTTGACGAGAGCAAGCTCTTCAGCAGTAAGAATGTTACCAATATTCTCTTTCTGGGCGTTGACCGCCGCAATGCAGATCAAAATTCACGTTCAGATACGATGATGATGCTCTCCATCGACCGCGTTAACAAAAAGCTCAAGCTCACCTCGTTTCTGCGCGATGCCTGGGTCTATATTCCTGACAATGGGTACGCAAAGCTCAATGCCTCCTGCTCCTGGGGCGGCGCACAGCTCGTGATGGACACGCTGGAATATAACTTCAATGTCAAGATTGACCACTATATCCTCGTCGATTTTGAAATGTTTAAAAATATCGTCAACAAACTGGGCGGGATTTCGGTGGAAGTCACGGAAAAGGAAGCAAAATACATGCGCAACGACGTCCACCTCGACATTCAGGCCGGCGAAAATGTGAAGCTCGACGGCAACGAGGCGCTCTGGTACTGCCGTATCCGCTATCTCGATTCCGATTTTATGCGCACCCAGCGCCAGCGCAAGGTCATCTCCGCAATCATTGAAAAAGCGAAGAGCACGCCGATTCCGACCCTTATCGAGATGGTGCAGGAGATTCTGCCCGATGTGGAAACAGACCTGACGCAGAGTGAGCTGATGAAGCTGGCGGGCGGCGCGGCGCTGTCCTATATCCGCTACGACGTGGAGCAGATGCGCATCCCCGTGGATGGAACCTGGAAGAGCAAGAGAATCAAAGGGCAGGACGTTCTATCGCTCGACATCGAAAAGAACCAACAGCTACTTTACGACTTCCTGTATACCAAGGACAAGGAGAAGACGACGCAGAAGGGTGAGTGACCTCTTTCCGTACTCGCATCGCCCTCAAAACCGTTGTCGCCCCTGTTCACCAATGCCGCCATACCCTCAGAACAAAACGATTCCGGGAGAATAAAACCTTCCCGGAATCGTTTGTTTTTGTTCGGAGCTGGTTTCATGCGCTGCCGTTCACGGGGAAGGTTACTTTGAGCTCTTCCGTTTCCTCTGTTACGGCAAAGCCTTAGCAATTTTCGCACTTCTTGACTCCCGAGCAGGAGCGAATCACGAAGTTGCCACGGAAATAGGCAACCCAAC
>DAWDUP010000056.1:0-12710 GCA_052346825.1 Candidatus Fimivicinus sp.
AAAACTACAAAATTTCTTCGGCGTTTTCTGACAATTTCATATTGGCGTTGACAGTCCTGCTCACCGGCTGTGTCTGGGGCCTGTGGCATGCGCCAGTGGTCGCAATGGGGTATAACTATGGCCCCGGTCACCCGGTGGCAAATATTTTTGCCATGGTGCTGTTTTGCATCGTATTGGGCACAATCTCTTCCTATCTATTTTTCAAAACAGAATCTGTGTGGCCCTGCGTCCTTTTTCATGCTGCAGTCAACGGCATCGACCTTTGGACGCCGGAAAGCCTGTTTATGAGCGTGCAGGCCAATCCCTTCCTGGGCCCAAATCTCACCGGCGTTCTCGGCGGGGCCGGTTTTCTGGTGCTCGCGTGCCTGTGCTTTGCGGCTATTTGGAAGGCGGAAAGGAGGGCAGTAGCCTGAGAACAGAGCAGTATAAAGGGCGCAGAGGGGCTGCTCACGATTCCCGGAATTTTGGTTTTGTTTGTGATTCTCATGGCAATTGTCCACAGGAAGCTCAACCGGATGACTTGATGAGGCATCAAAAAATGGGAAAGCGGATTTTTTTCCACTTTCCCGTTTTTCATTTCATTTGCTTTAATTGAGCATCGCAACGCCTGCCGTTAAATATCCCGCAAAGGTTACCCAAAGGAGGTAGGGGATCTGAAGCAGCGCCGCCTTCCGGCTGATATTGGAAAACATTACGATCATCGTCAGGATCAAAAACCACAGCACGATCAGCCATGCAAAGGAAAACCAGTACCATTGCCGGTCGAAAAAGAAAACAGACCAGAGCAAATTAAATATCAGCTGTACGCCATATACGACAAGGGCGTTGCGTTTGCGGTCTGCGTTTGCGTCTGAGGTATACACAAGATAAGCGGAAATCCCCATCAGCAAAAACAAAATCGTCCAGACCACGCCGAACACCCAGGCGGGCGGAGAGAGCGGCGGCTTGTTCAGCTCCGCATACACCTCTTTCATGCTGTTCATCGTTAGCACGACGGAGAGCAATCCGACGCCCATGCTGATTGCCAGATTGGCGATCAAAGGTTTCCATTTGATGATCATAATGTACCAGCTCCTTTATAGGAGAAGTATACGTAGAAGCCCGATGATTTATGAGCATTTATCCTTCCTTCACGATCCTGTCCAGGCACTGAATCAGATCATTCAGCGTCCGCAGCTCCACATTCTGCTCCAGAATTTCATTTTTTAAATCGATCGAAAGCGATTCAAAATAGGGCCTCAATTTCGGGTCGACATAGGACATCGTATCATCACCTCGTACTTTAGCATGCCCGTATCGTCCCGCTTTAACCAAAAAAGCTCCGGATTTGAACCCGGAGCTGGGATTTGATGAACGCATGAATTTTTACAGACGCATCCCATACTGCTTGTCATAATAGTCCTGATAATCGCCGCTGCGGATATGCTCCCACCACGCGCGGTTTTTCAGATACCAATCCAATGTTTTCTGAATCCCATCGTCAAAGCTCGTCTGGGGCAGCCAGCCGAGCTCCCTGTGGATTTTTGCCGGGTCAATGGCATAGCGCCTGTCGTGGCCCGGACGGTCCCTGACAAAAGTAATCAGCTCCTCGCCTTTGCCGAGCGCTTTGAGAATTGTTTTGACCACCTCGATATTCTGCTTTTCGTTGTGGCCGCCCACATTGTAGATTTCACCCACGCGCCCTTTCTCCAGAATCAGCTCGATGGCGCGGCAGTGATCCTCGACATACAGCCAGTCACGCACGTTTTTTCCATCACCGTAAACCGGAAGGGGCTTGTCCTCCAGTGCGTTGAGGATCATCAGCGGGATGAGTTTTTCCGGGAAATGATACGGGCCATAGTTATTTGAGCAGCGGGAAATCGTCACCGGCGTGCTATAGGTCCGGTAATAGGCCATCACGAGCAGGTCGGCCGATGCCTTGCTCGCGGAATAGGGGGAGGAGGTATGGAGCGGCGTCTCCTCTGTAAAAAACAGGTCAGGCCGGTCAAGCGGCAGGTCACCATAAACCTCATCCGTAGATACCTGATGAAAGCGTTTGGTTTTGAACCGATTGCATGCATCGAGAAGTACCTGTGTGCCCAGGATATTAGTCTTCAGGAAGATTTCCGGCGTATCGATCGAGCGGTCAACATGGCTCTCTGCTGCAAAGTTGACAACCGCGTCAAAGCTTTCTTCCTCAAACAGGCGGTAGACGGCGCCCCGATCAGTGATATCACCGTGCACAAAGCGCAGGCGGGGATTGTCCAGAACCTCCCCGAGCGTTTCCAGATTCCCGGCATAGGTCAGGGCGTCGAAACAGACGACGCGGCAGTCCGACCGGTTTTGCAGCAGATAGTGGATGAAATTGCCTCCGATAAAACCGGCACCGCCGGTTACCAGGATATTTTTCAAACGAAAGACCTCCCTTAAACGGTATCTTTTCATATGTTTTGTTGAAATCAATGCTTTATTATACAGATTAGTGGAAAGAAATGCAAGAATCCCTTGTGACTACGCCATTGAAAAGGCGTGGCTTTTCGGGTAAAATAGATTTGTCACTATAAAAAGATGAAAAGATAATGAAATGGGGCTTTTTTATGGCAGACCTCACACCGAAGCACGTTTCCGATTCCATGACCAGCCAAGTGCAGATCATCATGCCGGAGCATATCAACGGCTACCACCGTCTGTTTGGCGGGCAGCTCGTCGAGTGGATTGACGTGGTCGCGGGTGTTGTGGCGCGCCGCCACAGTAACTGCAATGTGACAACGGCCTTTATCGACCATTTGCATTTTAAGGCTCCGGCCTATGCAAATGATACGGTTGTCATCAAGGGCCGGATGACCTATGTCGGACGCACCTCCATGGAGGTACGGGTGGACGCCTTTGTCGAAAGCCTTGACGGAAAGCGGGAGCTTGTCAACCGCGCCTATCTCGTCATCGTCGCGCTCGATGAAAATGAGCGGCCCGTCGAGGTGCCAAAGCTGATTCTGGACACGCCCGAGGACGAAGCAGAATGGGAGGCTGGCCGCCGGCGCAGCCTTCTGCGCAAGCAGCGCAGGGAGGAAGAAAAGGCACTGTTGCGTCAAATCGAGGAGCAGGGTACCGTATGATTCTCAGTGTCAGCCGCCGCACGGATATTCCGGCATGCTACGGGGAATGGTTACTTAACCGCCTGCAGGAGGGCTTTGCCCTCGTGCCAAATCCGTATGCGCCGCACACGCTTCGAAGGGTTCCACTTTCCAGGGAAGTGGTGGATTGCATTGTTTTCTGGAGCAAAAATCCGCGCCCCTTTCTCCGTTTCCTTCCTGAAATTGAAGAAAGGGGATATCCCTTTTATTTTCAGTTTACGCTGAATCCCTATGGGGATGCGGTGGAGCAGAATCTGCCCGGCCTGAAGGAGCGGATCGAAACCTTCCGTCTCCTGAGCGAAAAAATCGGGCCGCAGCGCCTCGTGTGGCGGTATGATCCGGTAATCGTGGATAACGCGTATCCTGCCGGTTGGCACAGGATGCAGTTTGAATTTCTATGCCGCGAACTACACGATAGCACATGCCGCTGCATCTTCAGCTTTTTTGACCGGTACGCAAAGGACCGTAGCAGGTTTCAGGAGACGGATGAGAAAACCATGCACCAGATTGCGCGTAGCTTTGCCGAAACCGCCGCGCGGTATGGCATGCCGCTATTCACCTGCTCGGAGGCGGTTGATCTCAGCGCATATGGGATTTCTCACGCAGCCTGCATTGATTCCAATCTGATCAGCCGGATGATCGGCTGTCCGATTCGCGCAAAAAAAGACCCGAATCAGCGCCCCTTCTGCGGCTGCATGGAGAGCGTGGACATCGGCTCTTACGACAGCTGCACAAACGGCTGCGCCTATTGTTATGCCAATCGGGGAATAGAGCGTGCCCGCTGCCGGGCTGCAATGCACGACCCGCGCTCTCCCATGCTGCTTGGGTGGCCGGACGGAACGGAGATCATAAAAGACGTCCCCAGCCAGAGCCTGCGTCTTGCGCAGACCACTTTGTTTGAAAAGGAGTTTTTCTGATGCCGCAATTGTTTCTCGGTTGCCATCTGTCCTCCTCGAAGGGCTTCCTGGCCCTTGGGAAAACCGCGTTGCGCATCGGGGCGAATACCTTCCAGTTCTTCACACGCAATCCGCGCGGCAGCAAGGCGAAAACACTGGATCTTGCGGACGCGCAGGCTCTGCGGGAGCTGATGGCGGAGCACGGATTTGGAAAAATCATCGCCCATGCGCCCTATACGCTCAACGCCTGTTCGGCGGATGCGCATGTGCGGGAATTTGCGTTGGAGACGATGGCGGACGACCTGATCCGCATGGAGGCACTGCCTGGTAATTTCTATAATTTTCATCCGGGAAGCCACGTTGGGCAGGGGGCGGAGCGGGGGATCATCCTAATAGCGGATGCACTCAATGCGATCCTTAGGCAGGAGCAGTCCACAACCGTCCTGTTGGAGACGATGGCGGGCAAGGGCAGCGAGGTCGGCCGCCGGTTTGAAGAGCTGCGGGAAATCCTTGACCGGGTGGAGCTTGGCGACAAGATGGGCGTGTGCATGGATATCTGCCATGTCTTCGATGCCGGATACGATATCGTAGATGATCTCGATGGCGTGCTCACGCAGTTTGACCGCGTGATCGGCCTCAAAAGGTTGTGCGCTGTGCATCTTGCGGATAGCCGCAACGCCATGGGCAGCGCGAAGGACCGCCATGCGCCCATCGGCGAGGGGCAGATCGGTCTGGATGCTTTCCGGCGGATCGTACGGCATCCGGTGCTCTCAAAGCTGCCGATGTGCTTGGAAACGCCGCATGATGAGGAAGGCCATGCGCGGGAGATAGAGCTGCTGCGGGAACTGGCGGAGAAATCGTGAAAAGGGACACAGCAGCTTTTGTTTCGGTTAAATATACTTATATTATTATCGATCTTCTGGACGGAGGAAGATTACCGAAGCGGCTGACAACACCAATAAAAATGGTAAATATTAACCTGCTAGTAGAGGGGCTGTTATCATGAATGAGAAGAAGGAGAAGCGTTCGAGCAACAAGAAGCTGCTTTTTGCTTTGCTCGGCATAGCTCTGCTACTGATTGCGGGCATTTTGGCGCTTGCGCTCTCTCCGGCGGGCAGGGTACGGACGGTCGCCACCATTAGTGCAAATGATTTCTTCTCTGGGGAAGCGGTTGAGATTCCCTATCGTACGAAGGGCCTGCCTCACGGTGTGGCGACCTCTTTTCAATGCAAAGATTTGGAGGCGTTTGCGCAGCGGCTTCCCGCCAAGTTGGGGGAGGATTACGAAGTGAAGCAGTTCGGGGAAGATTCCTTGTTGATCTGGCAAAAAAAACTTTCCGCCTGCTACCTGATTCTGCGGCAGACGGATGCACCCACGGATTCCTGCTGCAACTTTCTGCTGTTTGATATGCAGGCTGTGTTGGGGGAAAGAGAGGCGAGTCAATCCTTTGTATTTCCCTATCATTTGATTTCCTTGATGCAATCGCAGGGAACCGTTTATTACCGCTTCGATCCGGCGGTATCCTATGAGACGCAATATACCAAGCAGGATTTCCTGGATTTTTATCGCCGCCTGGGCCAGTATACTGTCGCCGAAACAAAGGATGGATTTCAGATCATGCGGGCCCACGGGCTTGCCTCCGGCCGAAAACAGCAGGGTCGGGATGCGGTCACAATCCCGGACAGGGGCTTGGATGCACCGGTGCGTTTTACGTTTTCGCAGGAGGGCGCCAAAACCTTCGTGCGGCTGTCGCTGCCGGAAACAAACGAAGCCTGAAACGCTTTTATAGGAATGGATCAAATATCAGGCCTGCCGCAGAAAAGATAACTGCGGCAGGCCCAATGATTTACTTGGAAAAATTGCTTACAAACAGCGGGTCTGTCCCAAATTCTGTGTAAACACCGTAGCGTGGTGGAAAACAGAGCGAATATTTTTCGTATTCCAGCATATGGTCGGCGAACTAGATCGCCATTTGGGCGTGGATTATGCTCTAGCCCTGTAGCGTCGGCCTGTCCACTTTTTCGTGAAGTCCACCATGGCCATCCGTGGGGAACATGGATTTGGATTTGGTCAACCTTCCGAAGCGGACGGGTGTTGGTGGTAGCAGAAACAACGCCCTGTGGGAATTCCACAGCGGCGTATTTCATATGGTTATACATCCTTATCTCTCTTTTCCGTCTCTTCCTGTTTCTCCTTTTTTTCCTCTTCTGCAAACCGTTTGATCTTCTGCGTTGTCGTCTTGACAAACTCATTCTCACGGACGACGAGCCTCTTGATATTTTTATAGGAGGGCAGCTTTTTATTGACCTCCTTGACCACGCTGGAGAGCGCTTTGACGATCTCCTCCTTGGACACAGACGTTTGCTTGAGCTTCTCCCGAATTGCATCGACATTCGGGAAAACCTTTGCCGTTACCATCGTTTCATCGTCCTCATCCTCGCCGACGACGATGGACTCTGCCACAAGCGGATTTTTATTGAGGTAATATTCCACCTCTTCAGGATAAATGTTTTTGCCGTTTTTCGTTACGATCACGTTTTTAATTCGGCCCGTGATCCGGTAATAACCATTTTCATCCACGGTGCCGAGATCGCCAGTGTGGAAAAAGCCATCCCCATCGATGACATCTGCCGTGGCCTCGGGGTCGTTGTAATAGCCGAGCATGACCATCGGACCCTTTACGCAAATTTCACCTACGCCGGAGAAATCCGGATTGATGATCTTCGCCTCTACGCCGGGCAGTGGTACGCCGACGGAATCCGGCAGTTCAACACGGTCGTTATTGCCGATGACGAGCGGCGAGCACTCCGTCAGGCCGTAGCCAAGATAGACGGGAATGCCGAAGGTTTTGAAATCCCTGACAACCTCCGGGCTGATGGCCGCCGCGCCCGTGATGATCAGGCGGAGCCGACCGCCGAAATTGCGCTGGATCTCACCGAAGATCTTATCATTGATATCCACACCCAATGCGCTGGTCGCATTGGAGAGCGCCTTGCCGATGCCGAGCATTAGCTTGCCGCCCTTTTTCTTTGCAGCGGTCTTTAAAATGCGGTTATGCATCTTTTCGAGCATGAGAGGAACTGTGACGAAGATCGTCGGCTCGATTTCCTGCATATTCTTGACGATGTAGCGTAACCCCTCGCAGAACGCAATACATGCGCCGGAATAAAGAATCATGATAAATCCGAGCGAACATTCATAAGTATGATGCAGCGGCAAAATCGAAAGCAGCTGGTCTGTGGTATGAATCTTCACCACGCCGCTGAGCGACATGATATCCCCACAGATATTCTGCTGGCTGAGCATAACGCCCTTAGCCATCCCGGTTGTACCGGAGGTAAAGAGGAGAGAGCCAAGGCCCTCCGCATCAATTGGCGCGTCTTTTAGGCGCGTATCACCCTGTTTTAAAAGTGCATGGCCCTGCTCAAGCAGCTCATGCAGCGATAGGATTCCCTGCGCCGCATCTCCTTCTCCAAAAGAAATCATCCTGAAATCCGCCGGCAGAGATGCACGGTTCTCAAGCACCTTTTGCGCTGCCTTTTCATCAAATAGGATCGCGGTCGCGCCGGAAACACGCAGGATATTTTCAATGTCGCAGGCGGGCAGTTCCTTGTCAATTGGGACGACGATGCCTGTGCCGCAGGTGACCGCCAGATAGGAGGTGCACCACTCATAGCAATTATGGCCAATAACGGCAATTTTCTCTCCCTGCAGCCCCAGGTCGATGAGCGTCGTTCCCAATGCGTATACGTCGGCCTGAAAATCAGGATAGGAAACATTGTAATACTCACCCGCTTCGTTTTTCAGCCTGAAGGCAGGGCGGTCCGCAAACAGCTCTGCGCTCTGGGCGAGCATATCGCGGAAATCTCTGATCGGGCGGATGTCGTAAAAAGGCGTATTCTGATACATAGCATGCTCTCACTTTTCAGTCAAATCTGATTTTGCGCTTCTTAAAGGCAGCCGACCGACACCTTTTCCCTCTAAATACCCCTTCGGAGCCTGAGCGCAGATTTTGAATATTATAGCACAGTTACGGGCTTCCCACAAGAAAGGAAATAGAAATTCACAGATTATTATTTGATTCCTACAGAAATTGGAGACCTTTCTAAACAGCGGTATATTGGAGAGATGAACATGGGACCTTTAAACATTATCGTCATTGGGCTTGGGCTTGCCATGGATGCATTCGCCGTGTCCGTCACGAGCGGCCTTGCCGTGCGCCGCGTACGCGTGCGGTATGCGCTGAAGCTTTCGCTGAGTTTT
Organism: Candidatus Fimivicinus sp.; assembly: GCA_052346825.1. Taxonomy (GTDB): domain Bacteria; phylum Bacillota; class Clostridia; order Oscillospirales; family Acutalibacteraceae; genus Fimivicinus. Next base: position 8,270 of record DAWDUP010000056.1, read on the forward strand.
GCTTTCTTTCAGGCGCTGATGCCGGTCATCGGCTGGCTTGCGGGCATCCGGTTCAGCGAAAAAATCCGTACGGTTGACCATTGGGTTGCCATGCTTCTGCTCGCGGCGATCGGAATCAAGATGATCCTCGATACGATAAAGGAAAACGCGAATTTCAACTGCGTTTATCCAACACTCTCCGATACAGGCGAGGTCAGTCTGCGCACCCTGCTCGCGCTCGCAGTGGCGACGAGCATCGATGCGCTGGCGGTGGGCGTATCGTTTTCCTGCGCGGATGTCGACCGCTTTTCCCTCCTTCTGCTGGACGCGGGGATAATCGGCCTAATCACCTTTCTGTTGTGTTTTCCGGGCGTGTATATCGGGTGCCGGTTCGGCGCGGCATTCAAAGGGAAAGCCGGGATTGTCGGTGGAGTGCTGCTCATCGGGATGGGAGTAAAAATTTTTGTGGAGCGGTGCATGGGGGGCTGAGTAACATTGCTCCCACATCAATCTAAGGGCTTCACAGAGCTTTTATGCGTGAGAAAACGAGGGACGTTTATTCCCTGGTTATGTCGTTGTTGGCTTTCTCAATTCCCTTTGCGGTAGTTGATATGATTGGGGCGATATGCATTCTGTCGGCTAACTGGTTGCTCGATATGTGTAATCATAGATGAACAGCAAAATGTGATGGAATAATTACGGAGCGAACAACAGAACAATTTGATTTCAAGGCTTTCGGACGAGCCGTAAAAGCAGTATAATAAAAAAGAACGGGAGGTTGTTCACTTTGCGAGGAAAACTGCATACCAGGAGTAGCGCGGTATGGTCGGATGCGGCTGATACCCAAGGCCGCCGGAAAACCTGTTGACAAGCGCGCGAAGCCTAAAATCCCTGAAATGTATATCAACCCTTTTTTCAGTATCCATAGATGAATTGCTGTCCAGCGATGAGCTAATTACACTTGCTGAATGTGAAAACCGCTCTAACATTAAAAGGATTTATGACCTTATCATCGGAATCATAGATGTAATGGCAATTGCTTTTATTTTTTTGCCATTGTACGGGCAATCAAACGGCGAATACATTTATTTTGTTAATCTTCTGCAGTACACTGATCTATCAAAAACGAACCTGATCATCTATTGGGCCATTTTTATTTCCACAATCGGCTTAGGGATTGCCAGGCTGATTCTTTCGTACACCAATAAGGAATCATGGGGCAGCACCACTGCCAAATGCTCTATCGCATTAGGCGCGGTGGCAATCTGTCTTTTTGCTGCAGCGCGGGAGCCGTATGTAACAATCCTGCTGTTTCTGTTTTTCATAATGAAGATATTTGCATTCTGGAAACAAGTTCAGATGAAATAGCTGTAAATCCTTGAAGGAATGGCCCCTGACACGAAAAGTGTCGGGGCCTTTTTGCTTTGTGACAGTAGGTTTCTTGTCCTTTCCGTGCTGTGGACATATCATTTAAGTGCAGCTTGCAAGTAGCCTATCACAACGAAAGAAAGGAAAATAATTATGCAAAAGAAGTCAAAAAAGTATTTCATCATAACCGGTGTCTTCTCTCTACTGTTTGTGCTTTTCACTGTTATGGTCAAGACCATCGATGTTAAGCCGATTGGCCCGGAAGAATCCACGGTTGGATTTGCGGCCATCAACCGATTTGTATTTGAGCTTTTTGGTGTAAACCTGATATGGTATCATATTACGGACTGGCTGGGCCTTGTTGCTATAGCAATCGCATTTGGTTTTACAGTCTTAGGGCTGTTCCAATTAATAAAAAGAAAAAGCATCCTGAAAGTAGATTGCCGGATTTTGCTGCTGGGTGCGTTTTACTGTATTGTGATTGCCTTTTATATATTCTTTGAATTTGTGGTTATCAATTACCGGCCTGTTATCCTCTCTCAAAGTTTGGTGGCATCTTATCCGTCCTCTCACGTGATGATTGGAGTTAGTATCATGGTAACGGCCATGTTGCAGTTTCATCATTATCTGCGCGAAAAGAAAAAGTGGCTTTTAGCAACGGATATCGTGTCTATTCTCGTTATCGCAGTAACGGTAATCGGGAGGCTGATATCAGGCGTACATTGGTTTACCGACATTGTGGCGGGTATTTTGCTTTCGTCCTCATTGATCGCGCTATACTGCGCTGCTTTGGAGTATTTTGAGGAAAAGCGTAGCGACGGGCAACCACAAGAATAGAGAATGCAGAAAGCGTTGACTATATTGATCCCCATTTGATCGGTTGGATTTGGACAGTCTATGTAGCTTGGCAGGCTACTCTAAATACCATTTGAGCCGGATGTTCTCGACCATCGTTGGATTTTCAGAGGCCAAGGAGCTTCCAGCCACCAAATACATTGTCTTTAGCTTTCGAGCCGCAAGCGAAGATCGCTTACAGCCTGTGGCTGATTACATCTATAAGGAATGGATAGAACAGTGGACAAATGGCCAGCACCAATAAAACAGCAGCATGAACACGTCCAAATGGCGATCGTTTTCGACGACCGTGCTGGAGGTCGAGAGTCTGCGCGCCGCCCGAAAAACAGCGCTTCAATGAACGGTGCATAAGCGCCACCCTTGACACCCGCCCCCGTCAGCGTTATGTTGTAGATAAGGCGGCCACGGTCTGCGCCGCTGCCGCCCGAAAAAAATGCGCTCTGTTTTCCACCATAGGCCATGGGTACCTTGGGCTGGCAGAACCCTTTGATCACCTCAATGCCTTTCTCGGGCCATATTATTGACAAACGCAGAAATTTGGATGGTAAAAATTTAAAAAATGCTTGACAAGCCTCTGATGCTATATTATAATGTCTCTTGCCGATGCGGAATTGTGTAAGGGTAGCACGACAGACTCTGACTCTGTTTGTCTGGGTTCAAATCCTAGTTCCGCAGCCAGCAGGCCGTCTCAAACGAGACGGCCTTTTATTTTATCTTCCGACGAAAATGGGAAATGCTAATCAAAATGATATTTTGGTTTTCGAAAGGACGCGTGGTTTTGTGTTTCAAAGAAGCGCCGGTATCTTAATGAATCCTTCCTCCCTGCCGTCGCCGTTTGGTATCGGTGATTTTGGCCGTGGAGGATATACATTTATAGACCTTCTCTATGAAATGCGCATGAAATGGTGGCAAATTCTCCCACTTTGCCCAGTTGGGAAGGGGAATTCTCCTTATTCGAGCATCAGTGCCTTTGCTCTCAATCCGCTCTATCTCGATCCATACGGCCTGCTGGAGGATGGGTTGGTCACGCAGGGCGATGTGGACGCGGCAGTATATGGCGGCTCACCATATAAGGCCGACTACGAATGGGCTATTCGTGTTAAGACCGCATTGCTGCGCAAGGCGTATGAAAAAGCTGGTCAGAGGGCGGATGCACTCAAAGCATTTCAGGCGGAGCAGTCCTTTTGGCTTATGGATTATGCGCGCTATATGGCAACACGGGATAAAAATGATGGAAAAGCATGGCGCGAATGGACGCTGGAATGTGAAGAAGCAGAGCTTTCCTACTATGTTTTCGAGCAATATCTTCTCTTTACACAGTGGAAAAAACTGAAGGCTTATGCCAACGCACGAGGGATTTCAATTCTGGGCGATATGCCGATCTATGTATCTGATGAGAGTGCCGATTTTTGGGCGAACCGATCTTTGTTTGAGACCACGCCGGCGGGGGAGCCAAATCGGGTTGCAGGTGTTCCGCCGGACTATTTTTCGGAGGACGGCCAGCTTTGGGGCAATCCACTTTATGATTGGGAGAAAATGAAGCAGGATGGCTATCGATGGTGGCTGCAGCGCATTGGAAGCAGCCTTCATATTTATGACGCGGTGCGGATCGACCATTTTCGGGGATTTTATCAGTATTGGGCCGTACCTGCCGACGCAAAAACAGCGCGCACCGGTACTTGGGAGCCAGGGCCGGGGATGGAGCTGTTCGATGCGGTTAATGCGTCGTTTCCCAATCCGCAGATCGTCGCCGAGGATCTCGGCTGTGAGGATGAGGGGCTGATCCGGTTTCTCAAGGAGACTGGCTATCCCGGCATGAAGGTGATGCAGTTTGCCTACTACGGCTGGGACAGCGTCCATCTTCCTTATAAATATACGGAGAATGATGTGGCCTATACCGGTACGCACGATAACGACACGATGCTGGGCTGGCTGTGGGCCGCCAAGCCGAAGGAACGCGGGCAACTGCTTGCCTATTGCCGTTTTTCGGGTGACTGGGGTATGGGCGGGGCGAGGAGCCCTGTACTACGTGCCGTGTTTGAAACGCTTTGGCAGACGTCTGCATGCATGGCGATCCTGCCGATTCAGGACGTATGTGGCTACGGGACAGATACGCGCATGAATCTGCCGGGTGAAGCCAAGGGAAATTGGGAATTCCGGATGACGGAGCAGGCGCTTCGGCAAATCGATACCGCCTATTTCCGGTGCATTAATGAGCGGTACGGACGGGCGTAAAGAG
>DAWDUP010000057.1:0-4150 GCA_052346825.1 Candidatus Fimivicinus sp.
ATCCACCGCACCTCCATCGGCTGCTACGAGCGTACGCTCGCGCTGCTGATCGAGAAATACGCGGGCGCTTTCCCGCTATGGCTCGCACCGGAGCAAGTGCGCATCCTGCCGATCTCCGAGCGGCACCATGAGGCGGCGCGGGCGGTTTATGAGAAGCTATTCGACGCAGGGCTTCGCGTGGAGCTCGACGAGCGCAGTGAAAAAATCGGCTATAAGATTCGCGAAGCGCAGCTGCAGAAGATTCCGTATATGCTCGTCATCGGCGATAAGGAAGTTGAGAGCGGGACCGTGTCTGTGCGCAGACGCGGGGAAGGCGACATCGGCGCGATGGCGACCGACGATTTCTTGGCCCATGCGCTGCTTGAGATCGCAGAGAAGAGAAAGTAATTTTGGGCGTGAAGTTATGGCGCTCCGGTTATGATGGACGTCGCTTCACGAATGAGAAAGGGAGTTTAGCAAGCGCATGGGAAAATGCGGTATCCTTATGTTCCATTGGCGTTTGCGAAGAAGGCAGTAAGCTACTCGATATAACGAAACGGGCGCTCTGTAAAAATACGTATTTTTACAGAGCGCCCGTTATTTTATCGTTATGTTAGTGGAGCATGGATGCAAGCGTTGTGGCAAATTCCTTCTGGGTCAGATTGTGTGCTCAGTATCTGATCAATATTGCATATCATTGTAAAGCTTATATCCTTTACGTGGATAGCATGCACGCCGTCTGGAATGGACGCAGGGCGGATGTCCCTCGAATAGTCGATAAGCCGTGGAAAGGCCAATTCCTTTTCATAGGTTGTTTGAGAATCTGGATCGCATAGATCCCCGAGTGAGGGAAGATCAAAATTTTTTGCATGATAGTAGTTTTTTCGCCTTTAGAGGGATTATAAACGAGGAGCTTCTAAGCGGTCTCTTCATGCAATTTATTGAAAAGGGTTACCATTGTTTGGCTGACCATTGGTTCACTGCCTATCACTGGATCAGTGTTATTCTTAGAACGAAAAAGTTTGAAAAAGTGGAAAATATGAGAAAGAAAAAGTATGAATCTTGCATCTGATAGATGCTTTGATTATAATGGTTACGTGGTTATTTTGCACATCTGCACACGACGCGCGGCTGTTGCTCCGCCCGGTCACAATGGAAGGATGATGAGCATGTATCGCTGCAATATTGTTCCAAGGCCCAATCAAATCCAGCCGAAAGAGGGCATTTTTGCGGTCCCGCGTGAGGGACGGATTGAGGATTTCGTCACGCGCACGATCGATACGCGCATTTCCGGCGCGGAGAGCTACCGGCTGAATGTTTGCCCGGAGGGGATCACGATCAGTGCGGGTACGCCGCGCGGGCTTTTTTATGCAATGCAGTCCGTCCGGCAGCTTATCGCCACCAGCATGGGACAGATTCCCTGCATGTATGTCTGTGATGAACCAGCTTACCCCTACCGCGCCTTTATGATCGACTGTGCCCGCCATTTTTTTTCAATCGCAGATTTGAAGAAGATGATCGACGCTGCAGCGCTGTTTAAGATGAATGTGTTTCACTGGCATCTTACGGACGACCAGGGCTGGCGCATCGAGATCAGGGAGCATCCGCGCCTGACAAAAATCAGCTCGGTCCGCGCCAGCTCCGATTTTGGAGGCACTCATGCGAACGGCCCCTATGAAGGCATTTATACGCAGGAGCAGCTGCGGGAAATCGTGGATTATTGTGCCGAGCGCTATATTGAGGTGGCGCCGGAATTTGATATGCCGGGGCACACGTCCGCTGTGCTGGCTGCCTATCCGGCGCTCTCCTGTGCGGGCGGGCCGTTTCATGTGCAGACAAAGCAGGGGATTTTTAAGGATATTCTCTGCGCCGGTAAAGAGGAGACCTTCCATTTTCTCTTCGACGTGCTGGAGGAGATGCTCTCCATCTTTCCATCCCGCTATATCCATATCGGTGGGGACGAGGCGCCGAAGGTGCGCTGGAAGGCCTGCCCCGACTGCCAGGCGCGTATGAAGGCGGAGGGCCTTCCCGACGAGCAGGCGCTGCAGGGCTATTTTATGAACCGCGTCATCTCCTGGCTGCGTGTGCGGGGGCGTACCGCCGTCGTCTGGAACGAATCCCTGCGTGGCGGCAATCTCGATCCATCCACTGTGGTGCAGATGTGGATGGATAAAAATGGGGAATGCGCGCACTGGGCAAACGGCGGCGGAAAGGTGATCGTCTCTGATTTCTATCATTATTACTGCGATTATCCCTATGCCATGACCCCGCTGCGGAAGACTTACCGTTACCGTCCGGCGCTCAAGGATGTGCGCCCGATCTATCAGAAAAATATCCTAGGCGTGGAAGCAACGGTTTGGACGGAATATATCGAAACCTTGGCACATATGAGCGAGATGTGCTATCCCCGTTTCGCCGCCGTGGCGGAAGCCGGGTGGACGAGGGAGGAACGGCGCAATGCGGAAAGCTTTGAACAGCGTTTCCAGATGGTCACGCCGCTGCTGGCGGCATTGGGTATCCATCCGGCCGCACCGCAGCTATGGAATCCGCGTTCGTTTGCGCGGCTGAAGGGGACGGCGCAGTATTTTCTGCCGAAGCTGCCGTCTACCATCCGTGATTGAACAAGCTAGCGGAACATGGAAAAATCGGACCCTTTTTTAGCGGGCGTGTTTTTCAGCCGTCCGGTTTTTTGCTGCGGGATTTGCCACACTTCCTCCTGACAGCCAGAGGAGCGGATGCGTTCCTTTTCATTATAGATAGGGAATTTGACTCTAATAAAATGCAGCTTTCGAATCAAATCTCATTTTGCACATATTTTCATTGAATAAAATAGATTTATTCTACGTCGGCGGGCCTTTTTCCAAGCCCGCAAATATTGCGCGCGCTGAGCGAATCGGCTAGAATGTAATTAAGCGACATTGCGTTTTTTCGCAAAGTACAGAAAAGGAGCGACTTGTATGGCTGAATTAAGATGGCATCCCCTGACGAAGGACTGGGTCATGATCGCGAGCAACCGGCAGAACCGGCCCAATATGCCCAAGGGCTATTGCCCGTTTTGCCCGAGCTTTGGCAATGTGCCCGATTATGAAGTGCTAAAGTATGATAACGATTTTCCGGCGCTCTCCCAGAATCCGTCGGAGCCGGACGATGTGGCGGATGATTTTTTCAAGGTGCGTCCCTCCTACGGCAAATGCGAGGTGATCCTCTATTCTCCTGGCCATACCGTGACGCTTCCCGAGCTGTCGGATAAACATATGCAGAAGCTGGTCGCGCTCTGGTGCGAGCGGTTTGAGGCGATGCGTGAGGATGAAAAGATCAAGTATGTTTTCCCATTTGAAAACCGGGGCGCACTCGTAGGCGTTTCCATGCCGCATCCGCACGGTCAGATTTACGGCTATTCCTATGTCCCCAAAAAGCTGGAGCTGGAGGCGCAGTCTGCACGCGAGTACTATGGGCAAACGGGCAAATGCATTTTCTGCGATATGCTCCAGCATGAGCTGGCGGCGGAGAAGCGGATCGTCTTCCGCAATGAGCATTTTACCGTATTTCTGCCCTTCTTCTGCGAATATCCCTATGGCGTTTATATCTTCCCGAACCGCCATGTCCCTTATATGACGGATCTGACAGAGGAAGAGCGCTTCGCCCTCGGCGTAACGATCCGCGATACGGTGGCGATGTTTGACAATCTCTTTGACTATCAGTTCCCCTATATGATGTGCATGCATAACGCGCCGGTCAACTCCGGAGACTTTGACAAGGACTATCACTTTCACATTGAATTTTTCCCGCCGATGCGCTCCGCGGATAAACAGAAATTCAATGCCTCCAGTGAAACGGGCGCATGGGCGCATTGCAATCCGCGCGCGCCGGAGGAATCGTCGGAGGAAATGCGCATGGCATATCGGAAAATGTTAGATAAACGCGCTGAAAAATGACGGCGATCCACATCTCAGGGTGCGAGGAAGGGGCGTTTTCGCCGTAGGGTGGCGAAACAGTTCCCCGGGCAGCGCATAGAGCTCTGCACGAGGATAAATTTTTTACATGGATTGATTTGGGGCTGTTGCATCTATTTGCAACAGCTCCTTTTTTGCATTTTATCATGTAAAGCTAGTATGCTTTACATGATATTTTTTTCTGTTTTAACGTGTTTTTTAAAATTTTTTCCTTACCC
>DAWDUP010000057.1:4160-10065 GCA_052346825.1 Candidatus Fimivicinus sp.
TTCTAAATAATGTGGTATTGTAACAATATAACCCTAATTTTAAAGACTTTTGGGAAAGTATATATTGACATTGATGATAAAAAGGTATATATTTAAATCCGATAAGGGAAAAAGTTGTCATTTAAAATCAATCACCAAAATATTTTTGTTTTTTGTAATCGTGAATATGATTCACAATGCCGTGGTGAGCGAACAAAATGAGACGAGCGGACGCGTGCTCCGGTCCCTTGTAAGCACATGTCTAAAATGTTGGCATGGCTTATTCCTCAGCCGCTCTGGGCGGCTGAACCGGACGCGTGAATTTCTAAGAGGGAGGTGAGTCCGATGGCTTATGGGGAGCGCTGATACCGCTTGTTCATGAGCTTTTCAGCATCTCAAGGGAGAAAACAAGCAGTTGCGCGCAAAAGATCGGACATGCCTGTTGTGCGCGTGAGGGTGTACAGCAGCGCGGAAGGCTCTGTAGTGGCTGGTTCACCGGGATGAGGGAAAAAGTGAAATGCGGGAGCCTGGGCTGGGCAGCAGGCGGAAGTAAATTCATCCAAATTGGTATGAATCCGTCGGATTGATCAGAAATTCATTTGCGGCCGCAGCGGATCGGCTCCGAACGGGAAAGAACGGCTCGGAGAAACATCGGTCATATTGTCCCGCTTCTCAAAAGGTGGCCGAAAAAGGCCGCACGAACCGGGATTCTCGATTGACCGTGGAGAACCCGGATCGACCCTCTCCTTCAAAAAATTTCTGCTTTATCTGCATTCTCCCATTGGCTTGTCCGGCAGCTGCTGGAATCCCGTGTCTTTGCGGACGGGGATCTGGCGCATCGGATGACAGCCGGAGAGGACCGTTTCAACAGGAAGCTGCAGAATGGAAATCGTGTCTTTCGATATAAAGAAAAAAATCGGAACCGCGCTTAAAGTCAGAAAGTTGTCTAAAAGATGCCGTTTCGACTTGAATTTGACTCCATCATTTGCCGGCATCCAATTTGGAAACGATTTTCAGAAAAAGATGGGAGACAGAAAAGAAGCCAGAATACTGTCGCTATTGCTGCAAAATGACGGAATTTCAGCCTTCAATTGCAGTATAAAATGCGACTGAATAAGGGCGAAAGATTTTTTGGGGCTGGGGAAATCCGCTTGACAGCGGCGAAGTCGCATCATAAAAAGCGGCAAGAGTGGGATAAAAATGCAAGAAAATATGCCCCCCACATTGCTTTCGAAGAGGCCCCAGACCGGCAGGTAGGGAAAACGCCTGCCTGACTGCCGCGGTGAACGGGAAAATTCCGGTGGCCCGCCACACACAGGCCTGCCCGCCGTCCGGAAAAGCAGGGCGGCGGTAGAAGATCGCCTATCCATCCTGACAAAAAATGGCCCCATGAGGGCCAGAAGAAGGGAGCTTAATCACGTGAAAAAGTCGAAAAAACTGCTCAGCGTACTCCTGGCAATCACCCTGATCTTCGGATCGATTTCTGTGGGTGTCAGCGCGGCATATGCGCCGTATCTGAATGATGCGCTGGTAGATGGCGGCAATTACAACACCATCGACCAGGTCACCCTGACCGAGGCCCAGCAGGCCTCTGTGCTGCTCGACACAGTCGACCGCGCGCTGGCGGATGCTGCGATTTCCATCGACATCCCGCTGATCGGCACGCTGAATATGACCTCTGTCGACAATGCGCTCCAGTCCATCTATAACGTGACCGGCAACTGGCTGTACGGCTCCGCCACAGTCGGCGACCTGGTCGTGCTGGAGACCTATCGCTCTGACATCGCATCTGTCCGCCGCACCACAGCTGACAAGACCGATGTCGACGTGCTCGCATCCGTCGTGACGTATCTTGGTCACTGCGCTGACACGCTGTCCAAGATCATCGACGGTACGTTCAACTGGAAGATCGTTAAGGGCTTCCTGCCCGCAGAAATCCGTCTGCTTCTTGATGACATCCCCGGTTATCTCAAGGGGATGCTCTGGGATCTCATCCATCCGACGACGACGGAACCGATGCCCGCAGGCACCACGCTCGACACGATCGTTCAGTATGTCCTCGATAATCAGGTCGGCGGCAAGAACGCGGCGGCCCTCGGTTTCGATGGCATCCTGCCCGGCTTTGACCTGGATCTTGCAACGGCCAATGGCTATCGCACGATCGAAGAGGTCGCCTACGCCGCGATGAATACGCTGCTGATCCCGCTGCTCAACAGCGGCCTTAAGAGCGTCATTCAGAATGCGATCGTGACCAATTCCCAGAAGGGCGGCCATCTGGAAGACCTCATCAATCCGGATTACGTCATCACTGAATATGATTACAACCGCACGCAGGGCTTCACGGATCAGATCAATGCGATTCTCGGCCACGCGGTCAATGCAATGCTCAAGCCCGGCCAGACCCTCTTCACCTGGAGGATGACGGCCAATGCCGGTGAGACGCAGGCCGAGCTTGTAAAAGATAATATCAGCAAGCTTATCAGGGTCATCATCCCGCTCGGCGGCGATACCCGCTACACGGCGGAGCAGCTCGAGAATATGTCGACGCAGGATCTTGCCACCTACATTGCCCGCTCCGCGGTGGAGGAATTCGTCAAGCATATGAAGGTCCCGGAGGATGCGACTCTGCGCCAGATCGCTGTGATCGGCATGAGGGAGTTCATCGCCAGCATCGTTCCCGATGCGACCTATACGGTGACGAATACCGACAGCAACGAAGCGATTTTGGAATGCGCCAAGATCATCGGTACCTTCTATTTCAATAACCTCTTTGATTTCAATTACCATCCCGCAGCTGCGGACGATACCTTTGACAATTTCCTTGCCCATCTGCTCTCCTGGGCGATGAATTATGCCGATGGCATCGTTGCCGTCTCTAAGGATGGGATCACGGCTGCAAACGTATGGGACAAGCTCGACACCATCATATTTGCCATCGCCGACAAGCGCTGGTTCAATTATGAGGAGATGTTCCGCGACGCATCCGGCGCCGGTACGGCAGCCGACCTGACGGTGAAGACGCTTGTCGACTATGTGATGGATACCATCCTGGGTGTTGATTTTAATCAGCTCTTCACCTTCTTCGAGCATAGCGCAAACAGCTCGCTGAATACGGCCACGGCGAAATCCGTGCTCATCAAGCTCGTGACGAATATCGTCAATGGCGTGGTGCCCGGCACGATTCCAACGACCGGCATCGTAAACTTTGAGGATGCGCTGGATACGGCGAAGCTCAAGGCTGCCTTCAAGACGCTGCTCGAGGGCCTTTCCGCTAAGCAGGCAACGCTGCTTCCCACCGTTCTGAATCTCGTAACCGCGGTCATGGGCTCTGCCAATGAGCAGTCCCTCGGCAAGGCGAATCTGACCATCGATTCCCGCATCGATTGCACGAGCGGCTCCGTACCAGCTGGCACGAAGATTCGCGTGTCCAATCTGACCACCGGCGTCAACCGTGCATATCGCGATGCATCTGGCACGCTCCATCAGGATGCGATGTATAAGATTCAGCCCATCGAGCTGACGAATACGGCCAATCTGACCGCCACGGTGCCGACCACGGCGATCGATGCCAACGGCTTCGTCGACGTAGCGGTTTCCGGCTCTGTTACGGAGAATACGGAAGTCCGCTTCGACCTCAAGTACAATATCCTCGACGAGACGGGCGCGGTGCTCAATGCGACACCGCTCTATACGTCGGCTTACACGCAGCTGTTCAAAACGGCGGGCAATTATGAGGCCATGTCCGGCGATTCCAATGCTGTGCATAAGACGCAGATCCTGTCCTTCCCGTCCTATCTCTATGTGACGGATATTGACCGCGCTGCGATCTTCTCCGTGACAGTGCGCCATGACTATGCGTTCCTTGGCTCCGACAATGGCTCTCAGCGCATTATGAGATCCTATGTCACCGGTACGATGCCGTCTTATCTTGCGGCGAATGTGCCCACGGATGGCGAGCCGCTCTTCACGCTGGAAGGCGTGGATATCAACCGCCCGTCCTATGGTACGGCGAACCCGTATCTGATCAACCGTTCTGCGGATGACCCGCAGCCTTATGGCGTTTATCCGATGCAGATCTCCTTCGATATCAGGAATGAGAGCGGCAATACGGATGCGACCAATCCGCAGAATCATACCCTCGTTGTTTATAACGATTATGGCCTGCCCGGGCTGCTCAGCACAATCGACAACGCAGACCGCCAGCGCGCGGACTACACGGCAGACGCCACTGCTGAGTGGAATGCCTATCAGAATATCCTGATGCAGGCTTATGCGCTCACACAGGGCAATCCCGATCATGCAAAGATGTTTGACGATATCGTCGTGGGCGAAGACACCTATGACAACGCCTATGAGAAGATGGTCGCCGATGTCAATGCAGCGGTAGCAGCGCTCGATGCGAAGCAGGCCGCGACAAATGCGGAAGATGTTGCAGCGCTCAAGGCAGTTCTGGTCGCGCAGGAGAATCCGGAGGGCGGATATTTTGACTTTGTCAATTATCAGCTCTTCACCTTCCGCCGCTGGCAGGGCTGGTTCAACCATGCTTGGAGCATCGTCAATTCGCAGGAGAACGTTCCCGAGGGCCAGACGGCTCCCGTGGTCCGTGCGCTTGATATCAAGTATGCGAAGCACATGGTCGAGCTCCTCTATCCCAGGATGATCGAAAAGGCGGCCGTGAAGACGGCGCTCAACGCGGCGATTACGGAATTCGGTCAGGAGACTCAGGCCGGTAAGGCGCCCGATACCTGGGCGGACTATGCGGATGCGAAGGCCTTCGCGCTTGAGGTGCAGGCGGATGCAACCGCCAATCAGGCAAAGGTGAATACGGCCCGCGTCGAGCTGATGAAGGCGCACCGGAATCTGAAGGCTGAAGTTCTGACGCCGGATACCGGTTCGACAACAATCATCGATTCCCGCCAGATGTTTATCTATGGTTTGATGGAATTTACGGGTGATCTTACTGGTTTAGCATCGCCTGTTGGAACCTACTCCATTACGTATGATCTTCACGGTCAGGCTTTCCTTGGTACAGGCGCTTATGTCTATGTTAAGGAAGGAGAAAACCAGAAGGCGCTCTATACTGTGGTGCTCTTTGGCGACCTGAATGGAGACGGTATGATCACGGCGGATGACCAGACGATTCTAAACGGCCTTCTTGGGCCGAATGCTGACTGGACTGGCTTCTTTGCCGGCGGACCGTTCTTCACGGCGGCCGACTTAAACAGCGACGGCAAGATCGACGCGACAGACAAGGCTATCATGGATGCTCATCTTGACCCTGCGAATCCCTTTACAATTGACCAGACCGGACATAGTACATTACCAGCGGCATAACCTTCCTCAAAGCCTGTCCTCTCGGGTTTTTCCGGGAGGACAGGCACCTAATAACCTTGTCGCACCATAGGAGGAACTGGATTTCATGACGTACCAACTAATAAGAAGAACAATATTTTCAGTTTTACATCACATAATTTGGAAAAGGTGCTTGACAGTTCCAAAATGATTATGGTAAAATCAGGTTGAAGATTCAGGATATAAATCCCATTCGGTTGAATAATTAACAATCGACGGGGGTTGGCTGGATTTTTTCTGATTTCAGTATCAGGAAGCGACAATTTTCACTTTCCTCCAATGATACCTTAAGGGTTAGGAGGGAAAATTAGTTCCCTAAATTTAAGTATCATAATTGGAGGTAGGTGTCCCGATGGTAAAGAAAAAACATGCTGTTGGGCGCAGGGCGCTGTCCATTTTGCTTTGCATGATGATGTTGCTCTGCACGGTGCCCGCAATGGCTTACACGGTGGTGGACGGAAATGGCATCACGGTAGTGGAAAGGAGCAATCCGTTACTGGCTGTGATGGTGAACGTCAATGAAATCCGCCAGCCGGAAAAGGTAAAGACCGGTGTTCCATTGTCTGATTATCCA
>DAWDUP010000057.1:10075-12682 GCA_052346825.1 Candidatus Fimivicinus sp.
TGAATGCATTTGGAGCTGTATTACAGCAGAAAACCGAGGTTGGTGGAATAGCTGCAACTTATCCCTATACGCTTCTGGCAGCTGAGTGGGTTAATCCGGAAAAAGTATTCGATGAACCCGGCACTTACACAGAGCAGATCCGTATTTACCATAAGACAAATGCAGATATTTGGGTTATCACAGAATATAAATTTACAGTAGAGCAGAGCAGCTCGGTTGCCCCTGCTGAAATCACAACAATGCCGGTGATCGGTTCGCCGGTCAAATATGTGGAAGGCATTAAGGTCTCCGATTTAAGAATGGATGGCGGTAAGGCAAATGTAGAAGGTACGTTTGCCTTTACAGAGCTAGACAAGGCGCTCTTTGTTGGAACCAATCAGGTTTCCGTCACCTTTACGCCTGCCGATCCCACGCAGGCCGAGGCTGTGACGTTTACCATTCCTGTCACCGTTGAAAAAGGGGACATCGTCGTAACGGAAGCGCCGACCTTCACGTTTGTCTATCAGCAGAACACACCACTGAAGAATCGTAATATGCGTGATGCGATTGAGGGCGGCGTCGTGGCGCCATCCGCGGTGACTTGGGACTTCTACGATGAAACCGGACTGAAGGTAAAAGACCCGCAGGCGGACCGCGCGCTGGAGGTAGGCAATTATCAGATTGTGGCCCGCGCCAGGGCGGCCAGCGGCTCTTTCAACACTGGCTTCTTCACTGTAGATGTCGTCATCAAGGCGGATGAGACAAAGGCGTTCCCGATGAAAGTCGCCTTGGAAGGCAATGAGCTGCACATCAAAGCGGATACCACTTATGGCGGCTATGGCGGCAAAGGCACAGTGACCTATACTGTCAATGACACAGTGGTTGCCGAAAACGCCGATCCGAAAGCGGAAGTTGTTTATGCCATCCCGGAAAGCGGCGACTATACCGTGAAAGCGGAATATACGCCCGCTGAACATGATAATTATATCTACAAGTCAGCCACCCAGACGGTCAAGGCGGTTCTGCCGCGCACCGTCACGGTCAATGGCGGCTCTGGCTCCGGCAGTTATAAGCCCGGCCAGACCGTCAAGGTGGAATTTGATCAGACCAGCCTCAGGAAGTATTATGAATTCAAGGGCTGGAAGATCACCAATGCGGAAGGCGAGACCGTCGACGTGGGCGTCGAAGACCTCACGCAGACGAGCATCTCCTTCACAATGCCCGATGAAGATGTCACTGTGAAAGCGACTACATCCTTCTCCATCCAGCTCTTCTTCAAGAGCATAGGGGACACGATCCTGGCGTTCCTGATGAAGGTTGTGGAGTGGATTATGGGGCTCTTCAACGGGTTGGGATCGCTCTCCTGATCCCATCTTAACCTTCTTTGTTGGTAACCTCATCCGGCATGCCTTGTATCTGTTATTTTCTTACCGCTCCCCGGCGGTGCTCTCCAGTTTTTATATCTTTGGCCTGGAGGGCAACATATGAGGCAGGAGTTGTCACTTCTCAGCATCCGGATGAGGTTGCTATACCAAAGGCGCTAAGCGCCTTGGGGGATTCCGTGTGAATTGGACAAGGCAGCGGAAGCCCCGTCCCTCCCTTTGCGAGCAGGCCGCACATACATATCAACAGGTTGTATCTTTTTCATGCGCCACATGAGAAAAAGCGGTACTGCAGCAAACGAGAGGGAAAAAGGAGATCGTCTCTTGTCCGGGTTGTTCCGCTGCCGGGTGTCTGTGTGAGAACGTCCGGTGAAAGCGGATGCAGCGTACCGATAAGCTCTGGAGAGCGGTTCCGGATCGGTCAGGGCATCCTGAAAGCCAACCTGCATTCTCTGTTTTCCAATAGGACTGCACGTCCCCAACCATTTTTATTGAAGCGGCGTATGACATGTTTGCGGGAAATGGAAACGGCGAGAAAGAGTTTTCGGAAATGGGCCCCATGTTTCCATTCGGGCCCGGATGGGAATGTGAGCCGGGATGCGCAAGAAGCTTCGGCCCGGTAAGGCCCAATGAGTTGGCTCAGCCCATTCTGCAGGAAGCAGGATGTCGGCTGCGTTGTTTCTCATTCCTGACATGGTATCTGCAAGATGGATGCCGTTGACGGGTTTCTATGAATTACGGAATTCCCCGCGTGCATGACGATGCACGCGGGGAGTTTTTTGTGGGGCGTAGCAGGCCCCGGCGGGCGTGCTCGAGGAGACGGAATCCCTCATGGAGGAATTTTCCCTGCCTCCCACCCTCTACCGCTTGCTCAAAGAGGCGGGGAGGATATGATTGCAACCAAAATGAAAAAAAGCTTTTCTGCAGAGGGATTGACAGAAAAGCCCTTTTGCACTATACTGAACATAGACGGAGGCATTACCGCATAGACGGTTCGCCCCCTCAAGTTATTGGCAAAGATTTAGCCGCTCACTTTTGAGGGTGGGGCGGCTACTTCTTTTTTATGCTCAGGGCCGTGAAAAACAGCCCGATCATGCTGATGATGACAAGTGAGAAGCTGAAAAGATTCTCATATGTAACAAACTGCATGCGCATCACCCCCTTTCAAGGGGGAAGCAGCGCGCAATACGCCGCCGGAGTGAACCGCCTACCGTTTGGGTAATACCTCCTGAGCTATTGTAGCATG
>DAWDUP010000058.1:0-12583 GCA_052346825.1 Candidatus Fimivicinus sp.
GCGCATGCGCCCGCAAGAAAGAATCCGGCAAATTCCAGCAGAGAAAGCACAAAGCCACGCTTCGCCGCAACCATGATGCACACGAGCAAAATGGCAAGCAAGACAATATCCAGCGCAATGCCCAAAAAGATCACCTCTTATGTCGTTGATAAAGTTCTCCAAAACACCAGAAATCTTCGATTTCGTGTGTGTTTTGAGAGGTTATTTTCTTGCAATTTCGCCTTGCAGAAGCAAGGTGTGCAGCGAAAGCTGCCAGGGCGAAGCCCAAATTGCCATTCCAATGTTCTCCAAAACACCAGAAATCTTTGATTTCGTGTGTGTTTTGAGAGGTTATTATAACATAAACCCGGAATGATCACAATAGATAACATTGTTTCCATTCTGCCCAGACATTACCGTTAGCCGTCTAGCGTCCTGTCCCGCGTGCTCAACCGGTCCAGTTCACCCATCGACAGGACATAGGCGTTTCTGCCGGACACCAATATGCGCAGCGCGTCGCTGCGCACAGCAAAATGGCCGACCTGCCTCCCCTTTGCGTCAAACGCCTGCACACTGCCTGCAAGCAGGACGGCGGTATTGCTTCCATCAGAAGATACCCAGCGGACCTCCTGCTCGAAGGACTGGCGGAACTTTTCCTGCCCCTCCTCATCGTAAACGACCAGGTCGTTTGCATTCATGCTGCCATATTCCGAGAGGATCAAGGCGCTCATGCCATCCTCTGAAGCGGAGAAGCAGCGCAGCTCATTCGTTCCGAAGGAAACGGGCTCGGCTTTTTTCGTCCGGTTCTCAATCACGCCACGCAGGGTGTCGCCTGTAACCAGAACGGTGGATTTTCCGGAAAAGGAGGCGTCGAAAAGCGTAGTGTCCGGATATTCGAGCTCTGCAAGCGGTTTTTCTTTCGAAAGGTCGAACACATAAGCCTTGGAATACAGTTTGCCGGCTGCGCTTCCCGTTACTACGGCGGCGGCGTATTTTCCATCATCGGACAAAGCAATATCCATGATATAGTCCTTCGATGAACGCCATTTGAATACCTCATTAACATTTTTATCGTAGACCGTGAGCAGGCTCGCCGCGTTGTCCGCCCGGGTCGCCACGGCGAAATTCCCACTACGTCCTACTGCGCAGGTGATAATATCCGCTTCCAGTTCCTTCTCCAAAAGGATCTTTTTGCGATTCTGGATGCGCAGCTTACGACCACCCCGGTCATAGACGATCAGCCGCCCCGCGCGCAGGTCCATGGCGGGCCGCTTATACGTATGCGGCATCCGGCTGACCTCCCTACCGGAGGAATCCAGCACCGTGACCGATTCGTCTGTCAAGAGCAGCACATCCGGGCCGAGCATCTGCATATCGCGCACAAGATTGGCATTGATGGAATACGGAAAGCCCTCGCTCTGCTGCTCCTGCCCGCTCTGTGCGCTATCCCTGCCAGGCAAGATCTTCACAAAGATCAGCACAGCAGCGGTCAGAATCAGCGCTGCAGCAGCGCAGGCGACAATGATCTGTTTTCTGCGCCTTTCGCGCAGCCGCTGTGCGGGCATGTTAACCGCAGCCTGCCTCTTTTTCATGCCGTAGCCCTCCATGATTTCATTTCCTGATCAGAGGATCATTTACTTCCTGATAAAATACGCGGTTGAGATAAAGCCCCTGTGCGGGAGCAGTGATCCCCGCTCGAGTGCGGTCCAGCCCCTCCAGAATCGCTGGAATGGAGCCGGGCTCAAGCTTTCCCTGTTCGAGATTTAAAAGCGTGCCCACCATGATGCGTACCATATGGTACAAAAATCCATCCGCTTCCACATCAAAGGAGATGATCTCCCCTTTCCGCATCACATGGGCCGCGCGCACGGTGCGGACCTTGTCTTCCACGCTTCCGCCCGCCGCGCAAAAAGCGGAAAAATCGTGCCGCCCCACAAAATCCTGGGCCTGCTGATTGAGATAGGCAGCGTCGATCGCATAGGGATAATGCAGCGCCCGCCCCTCCCAGAAGGGATTGCGCACGCAGCTGTTCCAAATGCGGTATACATATTCTTTGCCCGTGCAAGCATAGCGCGCATGAAAATCCAGTGAAACCTCCTTGCAGCCATATACCGCGATATCGCGTGGCAGATGGGCATTCAGGGCGCAGACCAGCCGATCGCAGGGAATCGCATGCTCCGTGCGAAAATTGCAGCAGTACATCAGCGCATGCACGCCCGCGTCTGTGCGGCTGCAACCAGTCACGGCGGCACGCACGCCCGTCACCGCCTCCACGGCGTCCTGGACGCACTGCTGCACGGTGGTCCCATTGGGCTGGACTTGCCAGCCGTGATAGGCCTGCCCGTCAAAGCGCAGGATAAGCAACAGATTGCGCATGGCCCCCACCTTTCTCAGATTTCAGACTTTGGGTATCTGTCGCCTGTTTAAATCAGCGACGGGATAAAATGATTGATCACGATCACGCCCGCAAGGACTGCGGCCATGATGAAAAGTGCTGCGAAATCCCGCAGCGCCAGCTTCATTTGCTTCAGCCGCGTGCGCCCCTCCCCGCCGCGGTAGCAGCGGCAGTCCATAGCGAACGCGAGGTCATACGCCCGGCGGAATGCGGAGATAAAGAGCGGAATGAAAACCGGAACCAGCGATTTTGCCCTTTGAAACAGGCTCCCCGTTTCCAAATCTGCGCCGCGGGCCTTCTGTGCGTTCATAATCCGGCCGACCTCATCAATGAGCGTCGGGATAAAGCGCAGAGCGATCGTCATCATCATGGCGATATCATGCACCGGCACGCGGAGATACCCCAGCGGCGAGAGCAATCGCTCGAGCCCGTCGGTCAGATTGGTCGGCGTGGTCGTATAGGTCAGCAGAGAGCTGCTGATGATCAGGGCCATGATGCGAATCGCCATGAAGACGGCGGTATAGACACCCTTCGTCGTGATATGGATGATCCAGAAGTCGACAAGGGGTTGTCCGCCCTTGACATAGAACAAATTGAGCACCGCAGTAAACAGGACGATGATGACGATCGCCTTGAGGCCCCGCAGGATCATCTTCAGCGGCACGCGAGACAGGGCGACCGTAACGCCGAGAAACAGGAGCACGAGCGCCATAGAGGCAAACTGATTCGCCAAAAAGATCAGCACAATAAAGACGGCCGTCAGGACGACCTTCATGCGCGGATCCAGCTGGTGCAGGACAGACTTGGCCGGGTAATACTGCCCGATGGTGATATTGCTCAGCATTCAGTCTCCCCCTCTCTCCGCTTTAGCCGCAGAAGCTCCTCCCTGCCCTGCGCAACGGTATAGACGCTGTCGCTGACGGGGAAGCCGCGCTTTTTCAGCTCCATGAAAATACGGGTCACCTGCGGGACGTTAAGCCCCATTTTAACAAGCTCGTCCCCGCGTGAATAGACCTCCGGAACCGAGCCGTACATGGCAAGATGCGCATGGTTCATGACGAGCACCTTTGTTGCAAGACGCGCCACATCCTCCATGCTGTGTGATACAAGTAAGACGGTGCTGCCTGTCTCCCGTTGATAATTTTTAACAAGCTCCAGAATGGTGTCGCGCCCGCGCGGATCGAGGCCGGCCGTCGGCTCGTCGAGAATGAGCACTTCCGGCTCCATCGCCATCACGCCTGCGATAGCGGCGCGGCGTTTTTCCCCGCCGGAGAGGTCGAACGGAGATTTTTCGAAATAATCCTCCCTAAGCCCGACGAACTGCGCTGCACGACGCACGCGCCTGTCAATCTCATCCTCGCTCAGGCCCATGTTTTTCGGCCCAAAGGCGATATCGGCATAGACCGTCGATTCAAAGAGCTGGTATTCCGGATATTGAAAGCAGAGCCCCACACGAAAGCGCACGCTTCTCAGCCGCGCCTTATCCGCCCAGACATCCTCCCCGTCGAGAAGAACCATCCCGGAGGTGGGCTGCAACAGGCCGTTGAAATGCTGGATCAGCGTCGATTTTCCAGAGCCCGTGTGCCCGATGATGCCGACAAGCTCACCCCGCTCGATGGCAAAGGAGACATCCTCCACGGCCGCAACCTCAAACGGGGTGCCCCGCCCATAGCGATATGTTACGTTTTTTGCCTCTAATACAACGGACACTTACGATTCCCCCAAAACAGACTTCAGATATCAGGCAACAGACGGCGTCAATATTAAAGGCGGAGCACAGACGTGAGCGCACCCACGCATTCCTCAACGGTCAGGATATCCGCCGGAAGCCCAAAACCATCCTGGTTCAGCAGATCGGCCAATTCTGCGGCCTGCGGGACATCCAGCCCCACACGCTTCAATTCCCCCACCCGGGAGAACACCTGGTGCGGCGTACTATCCATCAGAATCTTCCCGTCGTCCATCACGACAACGCGGCCTGCCTGCGCCGCCTCGTCCATGAAGTGTGTGATGAGCACAATCGTGATCCCCTGCTCACGGTTCAGGCGGCGGATGGTTTTTATCACTTCTGCACGCCCGCGCGGATCCAGCATGGCGGTCGGCTCGTCAAGGACAATGCAGTCCGGGCGCATGGCGATGATACCCGCGATGGCGACGCGCTGCTTCTGCCCGCCGGAGAGTCGATGCGGCTCCTTCTCGCGGAAATCGTACATTTCCACAGCTTTCAGCGCTTCGTCCACCCTTCTGCGGATTTCCTGCGGCGCAACCCCCAGGTTTTCCGGGCCGAAGGCCACGTCCTCTTCGACGATCGTCGCAACAATCTGATTATCTGGATTCTGAAAGACCATGCCCACCGTCTGGCGAATATCATACTTTAAATCCTCGTCCGCCGTATCCATCCCATCCACCAGCACGCGCCCCTCCTCGGGAAGGAGGATCGCATTGCTGAGCTTTGCCAGCGTCGATTTACCGGAGCCGTTGTGCCCGAGCACAGCAACAAACTCCCCTCTCCGCACGGCAAAATCGAGGTGTTCAATAAGGTACGGCGGCGGCGTTTCGGTATCGCCGTCGTAGCGGAAGCTCACATTTTGAAATTCGATGATATTATCCATGTATTCGTCCTTCAATAACTGAAATAAGAGACCTGGATCCAAATCTGACGTCTGATTTCTGGCGTCTGTCATCTATTCTCCCAGATCGCAGCCGCCCCGCAGGGAAGCACCATTTGAGACGCGGAAGCCGGCAGGCCAATTTCGTCGGACGAAACAAGCCCGCCCAAGCGCGGCTGCACCGCCGTGCCGAGGATATACTGCATCACGGCTGGGGAAAGGCCGGTTGTATAGGAATTGACGAGTACCATCAGGGGATCGTCGGATAAAACGCCCGCGCACAATTCGACGAAGGAATAGATTTTATCTTCCAGCTTCCAGACCTCGCCCGATGGCCCACGTCCATAGGACGGCGGGTCCATAATGATGATATCATAGCGGTGTCCGCGGCGGATTTCCCGCTCGACGAATTTGATACAGTCGTCAACGATCCAGCGCACTGGCCGGCCAGCAAGCCCGGAGACAGCCGCATTTTCCTTCGCCCAGGCGACCATCCCTTTCGATGCGTCCACATGCACGACCTGCGCGCCTGCCTCCAAGCATGCAAGCGTCGCGCCGCCCGTATAGGCAAAGAGGTTTAACACCCTCACGGGACGTCCCGCCGAGCGGATGACGGAACGGACAAGGTCCCAGTTGACCGCCTGCTCCGGAAAAAGGCCTGTGTGCTTAAAGCCCATGGTCTTGATGTTGAAGCGAAGCGTATCATAGCCGATCTGCCACACATCAGGGAGCCCTCCGTACACCTCCCACCGCCCGCCGCCTGTAGAGGAGCGCAGATACCGGGCGTTCGCCTGTTTCCACAGGGGATGCACCCGCGGCGTGCGCCAAATGACCTGCGGGTCGGGGCGGATCAGTGTAACCTTTCCCCACCGCTCCAGCCGCTCACCGGACGAGCAATCGATTAATTCATAGTCCTTCCAGCCGTTTGCAATCCGCATATCTTAAATTAACCTTTCCCGTACCACCTCGGCGATACTTTCGCCGAGCCGTTGAATTTTCGCCTGGTCGCGCCCTTCCAGCATCACCCGCACAAGCGGCTCCGTACCGGATACGCGCACAAGGACCCGCCCGCTTTCGCCGAGCTCCTCCTCAGCGGCGGCGATGGCAATTTTAATTTCCTTGTCACTGTCGAAACGCACCTTGCCGTAATTGGAAACACGGACATTGATCATCACCTGCGGGAAGACCTCCATGCAGGCGGCGAGCTCGGAAATCTTCTTTCCACTGCGCTTCATCACGCCGAGCAGCTGGACGGCTGTAAGCTGTCCGTCGCCCGTGGTCGCAAAGTCGAGGAAGATGACATGGCCGGACTGCTCACCGCCGATGGAATAGCGGTGCCGGAGCATATGTTCGAGCACATAACGGTCTCCGACCTTTGTGGTCTTGCACTTGATCCCATTTTTCTCACAGAACTCGAAGAATCCCATATTGCTCATCACCGTGACGACGGCTGCATCCTTGGTAAGCTGCCCGCGCTGCTTCATGTCAATCGCGCAGATGGCGATGATTTTGTCGCCGTCGATCACGCCGCCCTTTTCGTCGATGACGAGCAGCCGGTCTGCGTCGCCATCGAAGGCAAGGCCGATGTCGCAGCCCTGCTCCACGGTGTAGGCCCTGAGCTGCTCGAGATGCGTTGAGCCGCAGCGGTCGTTGATATTCACGCCATTGGGCTCCGCGCTGACGATATGGCACTCGGCGCCGAGGGTGGTGAACAGCTCTTTCGCCGTGACAGAGGCCGAGCCGTTTGCACAGTCAAGAGCCACTTTAAGCCCATCGAAGCGCAGGTTGGTCGTGGAAATGATATGACCGATATAGTCAGAAAGCGCATACTGTGCGCGGGTAACCTTGCCGACTGCGCCGCCCACCTTCACGGGGGGAACGCGCGCTTCATCGAGGATGATCGCTTCAATCTCCTCCTCGAGTTCATCCGGCAGCTTGTAACCATCTGATTTAAAAATCTTGATGCCGTTATATTCGCAGGGGTTATGGCTGGCGGAGATCATGACGCCCGCGTCATAGCCGTATTTCGTCACAAGATAGGCAACCGCCGGAGTTGGGACGACGCCTAAGAGCAGCACATCCGCACCTACGGAACAAAAGCCCGCTGTGAGGGCGGCCTCCAGCATTTCCGAGGAAATACGCGTATCCATGCCGATGAGGACGCGGGGGCGGGAATGGGTGTCATCCGTGAGCACCATGGCGGCCGCACGGCCGATCTTCATGGCAAGCTCGCAGGTCAGTTCGCTATTGGCGACGCCGCGCGCGCCGTCGGTTCCAAAAAGTCTTCCCATAGGATAAATACCTCCAAATTTAGTTAGATTGTAGATGTCAGATATCAGATTGCAGACGTGGAATTTAGAAGCAAACCTGAAAGCTGATGTCTGACATCTGATCACAGCCTTTGCTGCCCTGGCATTTCAAGGCCGAGATGCCGGTAGCCCGCCGGCGTAACGATCCTGCCACGTGGCGTGCGGCTTAAGAATCCGATCTGCATCAGATACGGTTCATAAACATCCTCGATTGTGACAGCTTCCTCCCCGATCGCGGCAGCAATCGTCTCAAGCCCCACCGGTCCGCCGTTATAATTTCGAATCATGGCGGTCAGGAGCAGCCGGTCGACAGAGTCGAGCCCCAGATGGTCGATCTCCATGCGGTCGAGTGCCGCCTGCGCATGTTTCGCATCAATCACGCCGTTGCCGATCACCTGCGCAAAATCCCGAGCGCGCTTAAGCAGCCGATTTGCGATGCGGGGTGTGCCGCGCGATCGGGAGGCGATCTCCCGCGCGCCCTGCGCGTCTACCTCGATATGGAGAATCCCCGCGCTGCGGTTTACAATTTCACCCAGCTCCTCCGCTGTGTAAAGCTCCAGGCGCAGGATCACGCCGAAGCGGTCGCGCAGAGGCGCCGTGAGCTGCCCGGCGCGGGTGGTCGCGCCCACAAGCGTAAAGCGCGGCAAATCCAGCCGGATCGAACGGGCAGACGGTCCCTTGCCGATGATAATATCAAGGGCGTTATCCTCCATCGCCGGATAAAGCACCTCCTCGACACTGCGGGAGAGGCGGTGGATTTCATCGATGAAGAGCACATCGCCTTCGCTGAGATTCGTCAGCAGCGCGGCTAGGTCGCCGGGCTTTTCGATCGCTGGGCCGGATGTGACGCGGAGGTTTACCCCCATCTCATTGGCAATGATGCCCGCAAGCGTTGTTTTGCCGAGGCCCGGCGGGCCATAGAGCAGCACATGGTCGAGCGCTTCCCCGCGCCCGCGCGCCGCCTCTATATAAATACGCAGATTTTCCTTGACTTTTTCTTGTCCGATATAATCCGTGAGCACCCGCGGGCGCAGGGAGGTTTCCAGCTCCGCGTCCTCCGGTGCATATTCCGGGGCGACAATGCGGTTTTCAAAATCCGTATCCATAGTAGTATGACCGCCTTTATGAAAAATCCAAATCATAATCTCCCTGCAACTCAAAAAGGGGCTTCACCATATAGAGGCAGGGACTGTCCTTATTCCAGAGCGTTTCAAAAATTTCCAGGGGCTCAAAGCCCTCGGCCAGATAAAACGCGCGCGTTTTCACATAAGATGCGCTGTCCGCCGTGTCCGCAAGCGTTTTGACCGTGAGATAATGGTAACCGCGCGCCCGGAAACTGCGCGCACAGGCCTCCAGCAGCTTTTGCCCGATCCCACGGCGGTGAAAGGAGGGCAAAACGCCCATCACAGTGATCTCACAAGCGACAAAGCTGTGCTCGAGCGCGGCAAGGAAGCCAACCGGATCCTCACCGTCCATCGCACACAGAAAAAACTGCTCGCGCGCCTGCTTCGCATACTGCCTGACCGCCTTCAGATCGCCAAACCAAGCGGGCAGTGCCAGCAAGATGCAGCGGCAGATCTCTTCCTTGCGATCCGGGTCCAAAACGTGCCGGTATTCCATCGAAGCCCTCCCTTGATCGTAAATCGTGCCGTCAGGTAAAAGAAAGCTCCTTACAGGGGGCGCGCCAGCATTTTAAGCGCCTGCTTGATCAGCTCCTCCACGGATAGGGAGCCATCCAGCTTCCCGACCGCTACGCTCGCCTCTGACTGCGCGTAGCCGAGCATTACAAGGGCGCTGACCGCCTCCGCAGCCGGGCCCGCCTGATTGGCAGCGCCTGCCGCCTCCAGCTCGGGAGAGGAAAACTGATCAGGCAGGCCCTTCGCAAGCTTATCCTTGAGCTCCAGCACCACACGCTGCGCGAGCTTTGGCCCTACTCCCTGTGCGCGGGTGATGGACTTGCTGTCCCCCGTTGCAACACACAGGGCAAGCCTTTCCGGCGACAGCTCGGAGAGAATCGAAAGCGCAGCCTTCGGCCCCACGCCGGAGACGGAGATGAGCAGCTTAAAGCAGTCGAGCTCCGTCTGACCAAAGAAGCCGAACAGGTCGAGCGCGTCCTCACGGACATTGAGATAGGTGTAAAGCGTTACCTTACCGCCCGTGGGGCCCAATTGCTTGAGGGTATTGAGCGTTGTCAGGCATTTGAAGCCAACGCCGCCGCATTCGACGACCGCTGTGGTTGTATCCGTATGGATGAGCGTGCCGGTCACACTGTAAATCATCGCACCTTCAGCCCCTTGTCCTTTAATTTGCCCATCAGTGAACCGCTCGCATGCGCATGGCAGATGGCCATGGCAAGCGCATCGGCGGTATCGTCAGGCTTAGGGATCTCCGAAAGGTGAAGGAGGAGCCGTGTCATCTCCTGCACCTGCTTTTTTTCAGCGCGGCCATAGCCGACCACGCTCTGCTTGACCTGCAGGGGCGTGTATTCATACACCCCCAGGCCGCATTTCTGCGCTGCGAGCATCAGCACGCCGCGTGCTTGGCCCACGTCAATGACGGTTTTCGCATTGCTGTTATAAAAGAGCTTTTCGATCGACATCGCCTGCGGAGAGTGGCGCTTCATCAAAAGCGTCGCCTCGTCGTAAATACGCTCGAGCCGCTGTCCAAAGGGCATGCCCGCGGGCGTCGTAATCGCGCCGTATTCCAAAACTTTAAAATGATTGTTTTCATAATCGATCACGCCGCAGCCCACGATTGCGTAGCCGGGATCGATTCCTAAAATGACCATGCGAAGCCCCTTTACAAAAAAATGGATACATACAGTAGGTTATTTTACCACAAAAGCTTCTCCGGTTCAATTTTTATTTTGAACGCTGACACTCCCTAGAAAAAAGCAGAGCCGTGCGTCACGGCACGGCCCATAGTTTTTATGAAGGGATTACCTTTTCTTTTTCACGTTCTTTTTGGCGTCCTTCTCGATCAGCTCCGTCATCTTCTCCGCCTCTTCAAACTCGCCGCCCTCCGGAATCAGAGAGAGTGATGGGTCAGCCTGATTGGCCTTCTTCTCTGGCAGGATGAGATTCAGCAGAATGCCGGCAAGCGCCGCGAGGGCCATACCGGAGAGAGACTGCAGCTTCGTCAGCTGGATTGCAGCGCCGCCGAGGCCCAGCACCAGCATGACGGACGCGATGATCGTATTGCGCGTCTGGCCGAAATCAACCTTTGCATCCACAAGCACGCGCAGGCCGT
Organism: Candidatus Fimivicinus sp.; assembly: GCA_052346825.1. Classification (GTDB taxonomy): domain Bacteria; phylum Bacillota; class Clostridia; order Oscillospirales; family Acutalibacteraceae; genus Fimivicinus. Next base: position 10,542 of record DAWDUP010000058.1, read on the forward strand.
TCGCCGCGATGAAGCCGAAGAGGATGACGCAGATACCGCCCATGACCGGGTTCGGGATGGAGGCGATCAAATCCTTGAACGGCTTGATGAAGGCGATCAGAATGGCAAAGAGTGCCGCGCCGCCCGTGACGTAGACAGAGCCGACGCGCGTCATGCCGACCACGCCGGTATTTTCGCCATAAGAGGTGTTCGCCGGGCCGCCGATCATACCGGCGACGAAGGTTGCGATACCGTCGCCGAGCAGCGTGCGGTCAAGGCCTGGGTCCTCAATGAAGTTTTTGCCGCAGATCTGGCCGAGCACAGTATGATCGCCAATATGCTCCGCCATGGTAACGAAGGCCACCGGAATGATGGCGAGCGCATAGCTGAAATCAGGCGTATAGGAGACGAAGGTTGTGCCCTTGAGCGTGTCATTTCCGATGGGCAGCATAATTTTGGGGATTTCAAGCAGGTCAAATGTTTTCAGATCCGCCCAGACAACGGCAAGCTTCGAGAGGATCAGCTGGTTCTCCGGGCCTGCGCCGAGATTGAAGATCAGATCGACAACAATGGAGGCAACAATGCCGACGAGAATACCGGAAACGATAGGGACGATCTTGAAAAATCCCTTCGCATAGACCGCTACGAGCGCCGTGGCCAGGATTGTGATGAGCGCAACAACGACATACTGCCAGTTCATCGTACCGCCCTCCGGCACAACAAAACCCGCATTCGAGCAGGCGGAGCCCGCAAGGCCCAGACCGATGACCGAGATCATGGGCCCGACAACGATGGGCGGCAGGATTTTATTGATCCAATTGGTGCCGATCAGGCGGATCAGAATGGAGAAAACGACATAAACTAAGCCAGCCGTCATAAGTCCCGTCGCAACCGCCGCAAAATTGGCCTTCTGCGAAAAATCAGGATCACTGACGCTGGCTCCCAATGCCGCGATAATCGCGGAAATGTAAGCGAAGGAACTGCCGAGATAGATCGGGCAGCGCGCCTTGGTGCAAAGGATGTAAATAAAAGTGCCAATACCGGAGCAGAGCAGCGCGGTGTTGATTGGCAGCCCCGTAAGCATGGGGACGAGCACGGTGGAGCCGAACATGGCAAACACATGCTGGAAGCTGAGAATGAACCATTTGCCTGTGGACGGCTTCTCTCGAATGTCAATCAAGAGCTTTTTCTCTTCCATTGAGTTGAACCTCTCCTCTTCATGATATTACAGCCTGGCCCCCTCTGCCGCAAAACATCAGGGTACAAGCGTATTCTTATATAATTTACAGGCTTCGCGCCCCGGTGTCAAGCGGAAATCTTCACAAAAAAACATATTTTAACCGATTTCGCTTTCTTTTTTCCAATGCTCATGCTAGAATTAAGAATAATTGTAATATGGAGAGGTGTTTCCATTGGATTTGGAATATGACGCGTTTGACGAGGGCATCGAGCCGGGCGGGCTGCGCAGCAGAAACGAAATCAAGGTGCTCATCTGCTATCTGCTCAAAAGCATCGATCAGCCGATCTCAAAGCAGCTCATCAATGAGATTTTGCAGGAAAACGGCCTTGCCAATTATTTTGAGATCAATCAGGCGGTCAGCGACCTCGTGAAAGCGGGCAGCCTGGAGGAAGCTGCAGAAGAAGACGAGCCGGTCTACAGCGTGACAGAGCAGGGGCGCTCCGCCGCGCAAACATTAGAGGTCAACCTCCCCCGCGCCGTGCGGGAAAAGGCGGTCAATGCCGCCATCAAGCTGCTCACCCGTGCCAAACGCGAGCAGGAAAACCGCTTTGATATTGAAAAGCTGGAAAACGGCTATCATGTGACCTTCACGATCTACGACTCCACCGACGAGCTGCTGAAGCTGACGATCTTCGTGGCGGACAGCATGCAGGTGGAGACGGTGCGGAAGAATTTCCTGGACGACCCGGTAAAGCTCTATTCGAATATCATCGCGTCGCTGACGGTGGAATAGACGGGAAAGCCTGATACAAAACGACAGGGGTTCATAAAAGGATCTCCGCCAAATTAATACGGTAAGTATCCCATAATTCATATATCCGTC
>DAWDUP010000059.1:0-1796 GCA_052346825.1 Candidatus Fimivicinus sp.
TTTAACCGATTTCGCCTCATCCTTCTACCTTTTTTCTCTCACTGTCCAATATCTACTGTAATCCTACACTTCGGCCCACATACGTAGGCACGGGATACCTGCTGGTTTGATGGGCTCATGATTCCGATTTCAGTCTTTTTAACAGAAAACCGAGTATGATAACCGCACCCAAAAGGATGGCGGCCAAAGGCCACAGGTTGCCGAAAGAAAAGCCGTCGTCCGCCATCAATGTATATCCCCAAGTCGCCGGGAATATTTTTCCCACAACCCTCAAAGCTTTCGGGAGTAAATCAACAGGAAATAAAATCCCTGACAACATAATGGATGGTAGAAATATCAGTTGTGAAATCATGGTAAGTTTTGCTTGTTTCTTCACCGCCAGCCCCAAGACGCTTCCAACACTTAATGATACTGCAATAAAAACGGCAAGTGAGCCAAAATACAACGGAAGATTTGCCGGAGGTGTAGCATCAAAAGCAATGGGGGCAACGCAATATATGATCGCAGACATCAGCAACAGATGAATAAAGGTGGACAAAAACATTGAAACCAGACCAAGATACAGCGGTACCCCATTGGCCTTATAACCTTTTTTGATATCACTTGCGTATGTCTCCACAAGGGAAGGCGGCAAGCCGATCAGCGCGCCCATGGATACGCCCATTACCGTCATGGATTGTATCAGCGTATCTTTAGCCTCCGGGTTCATGAATGTGAATATCCCGCCCATCATAGCAAAAAACAAAAGGGGAACCACATAACAAGTAATCAGCAGTGACTTGCTGCGTATATCCAGCTTCCATTGCAATGCCACTCCGTATAAAAACGCACTCAATTGCCATTCCCCCTCGCTATCTCAATAAAAAGCTGTTCAAGCGTTCCCCTGTCTATTTTCATGTCCAACACGGCAATACCCCTCTGCTTAAAATCTTCCAGCACAGGCAGCATGGTATCCCCGATGTTGTCAGATTCAAAGCTTTCATCGCCCTGTTCGGTTTTGATGTGAAGGGTATAGCGCTTGCCGATTTTTACAGTCAATTCCGCGACAGTACCCGAAAAGACAATATCGCCGTCATTCAGAATCGCAATACGGTCACACAGGCTTTCCACCTCCGCCATATCATGGCTGGCCAAAATGATTGTCTTGCCCTGCGCTTTCAGTTTGCGGATTTGGTCGTGGAGTGCTATTCTGCCTTCCACATCAAGCCCGGCAGTAGGCTCGTCAAGAAACACAATATCAGGGTCGCTGATTAAGGCAAGGGCAAGGTGCAAACGCCGTTTTTGCCCCGTTGATAATTCTGCATACTGCTTTTTCGTCAGCTCGTTCATTCCGAGAGCGGCAAGCATAGAATCGTCTATTTTCGCCTTATTCCATTTTGCAAATAACCGTACAGCTTCCATTGGCTTGATATGGGCCGGGAGAGACGCTGATTGCAACTGAATCCCCATCCTCCCGCTTACTACGATGCTGCCGCTGTCATATTTGCGTAACCCCTCCATACATTCAAGAGCTGTGGTTTTGCCCGCGCCGTTTACGCCAAGCAACGCAAAAACTTCACCTTTGGCTACATGAAACGTGAGCCCCTTCAGCACGGTATGGTCGCCGTAGCTTTTTCTGAGCTTATTTACCCGTATAGCTTCCTTCAATTTGGCCCCTCCTCAAATGGATTAATACCCAGCTTTGTAAAGTAAACGCCCAAGGCTGGTTCGATAAACGCATTGGCTTCGGTTTGTTTTTGCTTCCATTCATTATCCAATCCGTCAAAGTTACTCATCTCTATCAGTTTGGACAGCAT
>DAWDUP010000059.1:1806-9559 GCA_052346825.1 Candidatus Fimivicinus sp.
TACTCATGTCCCCACCCGTAAATTCCAGAATCATTTCCCAGAATGATTTCGCAAAGTTCTGCCCCCTTTCGCTTTCGGGTGATACGCCGTCTTTTTGAAGCTGCATCGCCTCATCTTGCAGGCGGTTAAAAGTTCCTATCATCGCTAAGCCGCTATCCTGATCGAAGCGGCTCCGAATATGGTCAAGGGTCGTATCATCAAAATGCTTGATCAGCCAGTAGAATTCATTTTTCATTTGCAGGTTTACGATAATATCGGCGTATTTCTTGAAATCCACCGATTGCATTTGCAACACTTCCGCTCGTAACATCTCTATCTCTCTTAGGGATTCTGATAGGGCTTCCACCTTTTCCCGAATAGCGGCAGCTTGCTCTGCAAGCGCGCCCGCAACATCGGCAGGGGTATCAAGAGAAATCAGGCGATTTTGGATAGCATCCAATGAAAATCCTAAATGTTTCAGGGATAGAATTTGATGAAGCTGAATCAAATCTTTGTCGGTATAGAGCCTGCGGCCCCCTTCACTCTCCGCCGATGGTGAAAGCAGGCCTTCTCTGTCGTAGTACTGTAGGGTACGAACGGTGACACCCATTTTCTTTGCCACCACACCCACGGTCATATACCCTTGCGGTATCGCTTTGTTGTTTGACATTTTAATCACCTTTGTCTGTATTATAACTCATTACCTTACGTCACAAGCAAGACTTCTTTTTATTTTTCCGTTAATTTACAAACCGGAAAACAATACCAACATATACTTTTTTATTCTTATCGGTTGAACCCTTTAGGCAAACCCGTTAAAACGCTTGTTGGCGAGCGGCTGTGCATTCTGCGAATGCTGAAAAACTGTAAGAAATGCAAAAGAAAAACTCTATGTAGATAGCCAAACCATCTACATAGAGTTTTTCTTTTCCCGTTCACTTGGCGTCAGTCCATATTTTCTCGATTTCTTTATGGCTCACTGCCATTCGAACGGCCTCTTTTACCAGTGCATTGTGCCGGATCAAAGCATATCTTTTACCGGTTCCGGTTCGCCGCAGCGGCTTTCGCGGCCTCGGCCTGATCCGCCTGCATGTGGCACTTCTTATACTTTTTGCCGCTGCCACAGTAGCACGGATCGTTCGGGCCTGGTTTTTTCTCCTTGCGTACCGGGCGCGCTTTATCGGAGCCGTCGCTCGCGCCGCTCGTGGAGGTGATCTTCGCCTGCTGCTCGCGGCGGACATCCTCCTCGCTGCGTACCGGCACCGTCAGCATGATGCGTACCGTGCCCTCGCGGATTGCGGCGGTCATCTCATCAAACATATCGAAGCTCTCCAGCCGGAAAGCGACCACCGGGTCCTGCTGGCCGTAGGCGCGCAGGCCAATGCCCTTTTTCAGCTCGTCGAGCGCATCGATATGCTCCATCCAGCGCGCATCCACATTATCGAGCAGCACCTTGCGCTCAAGCTGGCGCATGATTTCCGGCGTAAATTTCTCTTCACGCTCATTATAGAGCGCATGCGCGCGCTCGATCAGTGTATCCTGCAGCGCATCGCGGTCGATATCGCCCCCGATGTCCTCAGGCTTTACCAGCCATTTGTAGTTTTCATACAATGCCTTCGCATTCCAGTCCGCCTTCTCGTTGCTCGCCGGGCAGTACAGATCGATCGCCTGCGTGATCGTCTCGTCGATCATCTTCAGGATCGTGGGCTTCAGGTCTTCGCCGTCGAGCACCATATCGCGCTGCTTGTAGATCAGCTCGCGCTGGCGGTTGATGACATCGTCGAACTGCAATACATTTTTACGAATGGCAAAGTTGCGGGATTCCACCTTGCGCTGTGCGCTCTCGATGGAATTGGAGACGAGCTTTAATTCAATCGGCGCGTCCTCCAGCCCTCGAGCAGCGAAGGAATCGGCAAGGTTCGCCATCCGGTCTCCGCCGAACAAGCGGAACAGGTCGTCCTGCAGGGAGAGATAAAAGCGGCTTTCACCGGGATCGCCCTGACGGCCGGAACGGCCGCGCAGCTGGTTATCAATCCGGCGGGATTCGTGGCGCTCCGTGCCGATGATGAACAGACCACCCGCCGCACGTACCTTGTCCGCCTCCTCGGCGATCTCGTCCTTATATTTCTGGTTGAGCTCTGTGAAGGTACGGCGCGCGTCCAGAATCTCCTGATCGTCTGTCTCCGCAAAGCCGGTGGCCTCGCTGATGAGCTCCTCGCGGATCTGCATGCGGCGCATTTCCGCCTTGGCAAGATATTCAGAATTACCGCCGAGCATGATATCGGTGCCGCGGCCCGCCATATTCGTCGCGATCGTCACCGCGCCGGATTTACCGGCCTGTGCGATGATCTCCGCTTCCTTCTCATGATATTTCGCATTGAGCACTTCATGCTTGATCCGGCGCTTTTTGAGCATCGCGCTCAAAAGCTCAGATTTTTCGATGGAGATCGTGCCCACCAGCACGGGCTGGCCTTTCTTGTGACATTCTTCGATCTGGTCGATGACGGCGTTGTATTTCACTTCCGTCGTGGCATACACTGCGTCCGGATGATCGTCGCGGATCATCGGCTTGTTGGTAGGAATCTCAACCGCGTCGAGCTTGTAGATCTCCTGAAATTCCTCGCTCTCTGTCATCGCCGTACCGGTCATGCCGGAGAGCTTCTCATACAGGCGGAAATAATTCTGGAAGGTGATGGTCGCCAGCGTCTTATTCTCCGACTCGACCTTCACACCCTCCTTGGCCTCGATCGCCTGATGCAGGCCTTCGCTATAACGGCGGCCGAGCATAATACGGCCTGTAAATTCGTCAACAATGAGCACCTGACCATCCTTAACCACATAGTCGACGTCGCGGCGCATGACGCCCTGTGCGCGGATGGCCATATTGATATGGTGCTGGAGGGTTACATTGTCGAGATCCATCAGGTTCTCCACATGGAAATAGGCCTCCGCCTTTTTCACACCCTCCTTGGTCAGAACCGCCGTCTTCGCCTTTTCATCGACGATATAGTCGGCGTCTGCCTCTTCCTCGGCATTCTTCTTGGTATCCTGCTCCTTGATGCGCACCACCTTCAAGCGCTTGGCGAATTCGTTCGCCTGGCGATAGAGATCCGTGGAAGCGTCGCCCTTGCCCGAGATGATCAGCGGCGTGCGCGCCTCGTCGATCAAAATGGAGTCGACCTCGTCGACGATGCCGAAATTGTGGCCGCGCTGGACTTTCAGCTCTTTATAGGGCACCATGTTGTCGCGCAGGTAATCGAAGCCCATCTCGTTGTTGGTGCCGTATGTGATATCCGCCGCATAGGCCTCGCGCCGCTCAGCGTCGTTTTTCTCATGTACGATCAGGCCGACTTTCAGCCCCAGGAAGCGGTAAACCTTGCCCATCCACTCCGAGTCACGCCGGGCGAGGTAATCGTTGACCGTGACCACATGCACGCCTTTGCCGGATAGCGCATTCAGATACGCCGGCAGGGTGGCGACGAGCGTTTTGCCTTCACCGGTTTTCATCTCGGCAATGCGGCCCTGATGCAGGATGATACCGCCGACGACCTGCACGGGGAAATGCTTCATCCCCAATACGCGCCACGAGGCCTCGCGGCAGGCGGCGAAGGCATCCGGCAGGATATCGTCGAGCGTCTCCCCGTTTGCGAGCCGCTCTTTGAGCGCCGGAGTCACTGCTTGCAGCTCCTCATCCGTTTTGGCGGCGTAGGTTTCCTCCAGAGCAAGCACCTTGTCCCGCAGGGGGAGGATGCGTTTGACTTCTTTAGCGGAATAATCGCCAAACAGTTTTTTCAAAAATCCCATTGTACCAATCTCCTCAGTATGGTTTTGGAAAAGCCCCTTCTGAATCGGGCAATCCCATCATGCCGATCCTCTTATCCTCCTAGAGGAAATGGACGGCAGGCATAAAAATCCACAATGTTTTTTCATTATAGCACACTGCCTCGAAAAAATATATAACTTTTTGATGAATTTCCGTTTTGCCGCCAGGCGTTCAAATATGGCACGGATTTTCCAATAATTTTCAGATGAAAAGCCCACCGTTCCAATGAGAAAATGCAGATACTGAACCCTGTAAAGGATTGCCGCTGGGCGGCCTAAATTCATAAAAAGGAGGGAACCATATGAAGAAAGCCATCCATCCCGCAAAACGGGCTGTTCCTGTTTTCCTGTGCCTGTGCCTGACCGTATGCTGCCTCCTGCCCGCCATTGCCGCTGCTACGCAGCGCAGTGCTTCTGCCGCTCAAATGAAGCTCTGCATCCTGTCCGACCTGCATTATCTGGCCGCTTCCGATCAAGCCATAGCAACCGGTAACGATCTAAGGCTATATGGCGAAAGCGTCCCAGCGGCAGAAGAAGCGATTGAAGCCGTCATTCGCGAGCGTCCGGACGTACTGATCCTCACAGGCGATCTGACGAGTAACGGCGAACGGGCCAGCGCAGAAGAACTAGCGCAGAAGATGAAAAAGGTGGAGCAAGCGGGAATCCGCGTCTTTGTCATTAATGGAGACAGCGACGTCCGTGACGGCGGGCTGTCTCCCTCCGAATTTCGGAACCTTTTCTGGGCGTATGGCTATGACGGCGCGGACGATGCGGCCTACTATCAGCCGCCGGACACAGACGATGCCAATGCCGTCCAGGGCGGGCTCTCCTATTCAGTATCCCCAAAGCCGGGCGTCCGCCTGCTGATGATCGACAATGAGGCCTACACGGACGACTGTCCCTCAGAGTCCGGCGGTATGATCTCCGACGGGCTCATGAACTGGATTCTCCAGCAGGTAAAAAAGGCCCGGCAAAACGGTGAAACTCTAATTGCTGGCATGCATCGCCCCCTTTTGCCCCATAAATCCGGCACAATCTCTGAAGCCCTGAACGGTGTCATCGACCACGGCACCAAAATTGCGCAGCGCTTTGCCGACGCAGGCCTCTCCTATTTATTTACCGGGCACATGCACGAAACGGACGTTGCAAAATATACCTCTCCAAAGGGAAACTGGCTGCTGGACATGGAAACCGGTTCTCTCGTAACCTACGGCGCGCCAATCCGCACCGCAACGATAGAAGGCACGCAGATCTCCCTGCATGCAGAGAGTGTGAAAGAAATTACGTGGCAGGGCAAGCGGATCGATTACCAGGAGCACCTGCGGCAGAGCCTCTTTTCGGATACAGCCTTCGCCAGCTATGCGATGCGCTTTTTAGATGGCCCGCTGGGAACGCTGGAAACGGACGGGCTCAAAAAAGGCATCGAACAAATCGCCAAAACCGGCGATCTCGATTCCGTGATCCAAAAAGCGATCCAATCTGCGCTGCAGAAGCCGCTCTCTCTGGATCTCGGCGGGAACCTGAATTTGCAGCTCCGGCTCGACGGCACAGATGCCGTCACGATCGAGAGCTCCGCCTCTTTCCTTCTGCCTTCCCTGCATCTTTCCATTTCTGAAAACCTGATCCCCATGGTGCACGATTTATTTTCTCAGATCGATGCACAATGGCTTGCAAAGGACGCTTCCGGGAAAAGTCCGCTCCGCAGGGAAATGGAGCAACTTGTTTCAAAGCTCTGTGCAAGCGTACTTTCGGAATCCGCGGATGGCAGGCCCTACACAGTCAATGATTTTTTGACGGATATGATGCTCACTCATAACGTCGGGCAGGAATCGCCCGATGAGCGCGCCTGCGCGCTTCTGGAGCAGTTGAACCCGGCGCTGACACGCGCACTGCTCACAGAGCAGATACTGCCCGCTGCCGCGTCGCTCTGCCAGAAAATTCTGAATGACTTGAAGCTGGATACCTCCTTTCTCTCTGCCAACGCGGGCGCGCTATGGAAGCCCGCCTTGGGATTAATTTCCTCCACGCGTGCAGGAACCCTGGCAAAGCTTGCCGGGTTCTCCGCCTCGGACACTCTGCAAAAAGCCTTAACGGAGGAGCGTATTCGCCGGATTGGAGCGGCTGTTTCCGGCCTTGCATCCGGGTTTTATATCGATACGCAAGGGATTGATGATCGAGTAGACGGCACCGGTGTCCGGTATACAGACGGGACCGGCGTTTTTCTGTCGGACGGATATGAGGAATCGGAGAGCGTATTGTCCTCACAGCCTTCCACGGTTCAAGATACACAGCCGGAATCCCACACCGCACAAGCTGTTCCAGATTCCAAAAGCGCGCCTTCCATATCCCGAGAGGCCACGGTCTCTGTACCATCCCCTTCAACCATTGCGTCTTTCCAGCCAAATGCGCATAAACAGGCGTCTGATGCCGCTGCGGCGGTTTTCTCCCCGGCTACGCTTTCGGCCATCCTGTTTATGGCAGCCGCAGCCTTTGCCGTATCCGATTTTCGAAGGTTGTGAGCTTGCGTTGCAAGTGCCGTGCGTCATATGAAATCATTCTAGAGCTGCATGCCTCACCAGTATGACAGTTTTTTAACAATCTTTGCCTTCAGGTTTAGGCCCTTTGCTACTTGCAAATTATTCCGTCGTGTTATACAATATTTACCGCGTAAAATACTAAATAAAAGCCAAAAACAGATGTAAACAGGGGCAGGGAAGCTTTGACCGGCATGGCCCTCCGTTGATTCGGAACCCGCCCAGACGAAAGGAATGGTCATTCATGAACGCACTGAACAAAAAAACGATCGAGGATATTGACGTAGCAGGTAAAAAAGTACTCGTTCGCTGCGACTTCAACGTACCGCTCAAAGACGGTGAAATCACCAGCGACAAGCGCATTGTCTCGTCCCTTCCCACGATCCAATATCTGCTCGACCACAATGCCAAGGTCATCCTCTGCTCTCACCTTGGCCGCCCGAAGGGCGAGGTCAATCCCGAATTTTCACTCGCTCCTGTGGCAAAGCGTCTTTCCGAGCTGCTGGGCAAGGAAGTAAAAATGGCTGCAGACGTGGTCGGCGAGAGCGCGCAGTCGCTTGCCTCCTCCCTGCAGGAGGGCGAAGCGATGCTGCTGGAAAACGTCCGCTTTGAAAAGGGAGAAACCAAAAACGATCCTGAGCTGAGCAAGAAATTCGCTGCCTTGGCCGATATCTTTGTCAACGACGCCTTCGGCTCCGCGCACCGCGCGCACTGCTCCACAACTGGCGTTGCCGACCATCTTCCGGCCGTGTGCGGCTATCTGATCCAGAAGGAAATCTCCGTCATGGGCGGCGCGCTTGCTGATCCGAAGCGCCCGTTCGTCGCCATCCTCGGCGGCGCGAAGGTTTCCGATAAGATCGGCGTGATTACCAACCTCATCGACAAGGTCGATACCCTCATCATTGGTGGTGGCATGGCCTACACCTTCTTTAGAGCGCTCGGCCATCCGATCGGCACCTCTATCTGCGAGGAGGATAAAGTCGACCTTGCAGGTGAAATGATGCAGAAGGCCAAGGAGAAAGGCGTTAAGTTCCTCATCCCGGTCGACAACAAGGTCGGCAAGGAATACAAGCCGGATACGGAGGCCATGGTAGTCGATTCTGACGACCTGCCGGACGGCTGGATGGGCCTTGATATCGGGCCTCGCACAGAGCAGCTCTTTGCGGAGGCGATCAAGGGCGCAGGCACCGTTGTATGGAATGGCCCGATGGGTGTTTCTGAGTGGGAGAATTTCGCGAGCGGCACCATCGCGGTGGCAAAAGCGGTTGCGGACAGCGGCGCGATCTCCATCATCGGCGGCGGTGATTCCGCGGCGGCCGTGCAGAAGCTCGGCTTTGCCGATAAGATGACGCACATCTCCACCGGCGGCGGCGCTTCCCTCGAATTCCTCGAGGGCAAGGAGCTTCCCGGCATTGCAT
>DAWDUP010000059.1:9569-12228 GCA_052346825.1 Candidatus Fimivicinus sp.
CCGCCCTGTTTGGCTGTATCATCATCAGGAAAAAGGAGATTATAATAACTATGAACAAACAGCTCCGCAAGGCCGTCATCGCCGGCAACTGGAAAATGAACAAAACCCCCGCCCAGACCACGGCTCTGGTTGAGGAAATGAAGCCCCTCGTGAAGGACGCGGGCTGCGACGTTGTCATCTGCGTGCCCTATGTGGACCTGCAGGCGGCGCTGGAGGCCACAAAGGGCTCCAATATCAAGGTCGGCGCCGAAAACTGCCACTGGGAAAAGAGCGGCGCTTACACGGGTGAAATCTCCACAGAGATGCTTACGGAGGTGGGCGTGGAATACGTCGTCATCGGCCACAGCGAGCGCCGCACCTATTTCGGCGAGACGGATGCGACCGTTCAGAAGCGCGTGCGCGCGGCACTGGATGCCGGCCTCACTGTGATTCTCTGCGTGGGCGAGACGCTTGAGCAGCGCGAGCAGGGCATCACCTTTGAAATCGTCGGCATGCAGACGAAGGTCGCCCTCGGCGGCGTTTCGAAGGACGAGCTTTCCCGCGTGATCATCGCTTACGAGCCTGTCTGGGCAATCGGCACGGGCCGTACCGCCACGGCGGAGCAGGCCAACGAAGTGAATCACTACATCCGCACCGTGATCGCCGGACTCTATGACAACGCGGCGGCGGACGCCTTCGTCGTCCAGTACGGCGGCTCGATGAACGCCAAAAACGCGGCGGAGCTGCTGGCTCAGCCGGATGTCGACGGCGGCCTCATCGGCGGCGCTTCCCTGAAGGCCGCGGATTTCTCAGAGATCGTCAAAGCGGCTTCCAAATAAAGATTACAGCTGTCAGACGTCAGATTTCAGATATCGCATCCGGAAGCGGCGCTCTTTATGCGCACTTTTTCTGCGGTCTGTTGGCTGGCGTCTGTTGTCTGATACGGAGGAACCTTTTATGAAAAAACCCCTTGTCTTATGCATTATGGATGGCTTCGGCCACAATCCTTCCGATTATGGAAATGCCATCACGGCGGCGAAAACGCCCCGGCTCGATCAGCTCATGGCTCAGTGCCCGATGACCTATATCGGCGCTTCCGGCATGGATGTCGGCCTTCCGGACGGGCAGATGGGCAACAGCGAGGTTGGCCACACGAATATCGGCGCGGGCCGCGTCGTCTATCAGGAGCTCACGCGCATTTCCAAATCCATTGCAGACGGCGACTTTTTTGAAAATCCCGCCCTCACCGGCGCGGTAAAGGCCGCCATCGAAAAGAATGCCTCCCTTCACCTGATTGGCCTGATGTCCGACGGCGGCGTCCACAGCCATAATACGCACCTCTGGGCACTTGTTGAGCTGGCAAAGCGCATGGGTCTCAAAAAAGTCTATGTCCACTGTCTGCTTGACGGCCGCGACGTGCCCCCCACCTCCGGCGCGGAATTCGTCGCAGAGTGCGGGAAGAAGCTAAAAGAAATCGGCGCTGGCAAAATTGCCACGGTCATGGGCCGCTACTATGCGATGGACCGCGACAACCGCTGGGAGCGCGTGGAGAAGGCCTATGCCGCCATGGTATACGGCGAGGGGATCCAGGCAGACGATCCGGTGGCTGCCATCAAAAAATCCTATGAAGAGATCGATGCGGAAGGCAAAAACATCACGGATGAATTTGTCGTCCCCACGGTTTGCTCGCAGGACGCGGATGCCCGCATCAAGGCAGACGACAGCGTCATCTTCTTCAATTTCCGCCCGGATCGCGCGCGGGAGATCACCCGCACGCTCGTCGATCCGGACTTCAGTGGATTTACGCGCAAAAACGGCTTTTTCCCGCTGCACTATGTCTGCATGACGCAGTATGACGCGACCATGCCAAATGTCGACATCGCCTTCCGGCCGGAATCCCTGGATAACACCTTCGGCGAATACCTCTCCAGCCTCGGCAAAACGCAGCTGCGCATCGCGGAAACGGAAAAATACGCGCATGTCACCTTCTTTTTCAACGGCGGCGTAGAGAAAACCTTCCCCGGTGAGGACCGTGTGCTCGTTCCCTCCCCGAAGGTCGCCACCTATGACCTGCAGCCGGAGATGAGCGCGCCCGAGGTGACGGATCAGGTCGTCGAGCGAATTCTCAGCGGCAAGTACGATGCCGTGATTCTGAACTTTGCCAACTGCGATATGGTCGGCCACACCGGTGTATTCGAGGCCGCCGTCAAGGCGGTGGAAACGGTCGATACCTGTGTGGGCCGTGTTGTTGACGCGGTGGCGCAGATGGGCGGCGCAATGCTCATCACGGCGGACCACGGCAACGCGGACAAAATGTATGAGCCGGACGGCTCCCCCTTCACCGCGCATACGACGAACCCGGTTCCCTTCATCGTCGCTGGCTACCCCTGCGAGCTGCGCGAGGGCGGCCGCCTGTGCGATATCGCGCCGACCATGCTCAAAATCATGGGAATTCCACAGCCGAAGGAAATGACGGGAGAGAGCATCATCAAATAAGCAGGTATTGTCTGCTCTTTCAGCGTTTTCTTTGCCCTGTAAAAAACGCCTCGTTCCACCGAAATGGAACGAGGCGTCGTCCTGTCGAAAAGGGGATATCGTTGCGTAAAATGCACAAAAACCATGTCGTATAAACTTTGCATTACGTTTCCTTTTTTGATTGCCTTGACAAAAAAGAAGAATT
>DAWDUP010000060.1:0-1124 GCA_052346825.1 Candidatus Fimivicinus sp.
TTACCCGCCCTGATTTTTGACGGGCTGAATTCCCTGACCAAGGGCGGAATTTTACCCTTAAAAGGATTAATTGAGGGCATTATGCGCATTCTAATTTTCATCGCTTATATTGCGCTTGTTTCTCAGATGAAGGATATCAAGCGCGTGTTCAGTTATCACGGCGCAGAGCATAAAACGATCTTCTGCTATGAGCACGGTGAAGAGCTGACCATTGAAAATGTGCGCAAACAGAGCCGTTTCCATCCGCGCTGCGGCACAAGCTTTATCTTTGTGATTCTGATAATCAGTATTCTGGTGGCCTCTCTGCTGATTCTGATTTTTCCAGAGCTCGGTAACCCGGAAAACCGGATTCTCTGGATGTGCATCAAAATTCTTACCCTGCCTGTCACAATGGGTTTTGGCTATGAGTTTATTCGTTACGCAGGAAGGCATGAAAATTGGCTGACCAAGATCCTTTCCGCTCCCGGCCTGTGGATGCAGCGCCTGACGACGAAGGAACCGGACGACAGCATGATCGAGGTTGGCATCACCGCCTTCCAGGCGGTTATCACGGACAATCCGGAGGACGACGCCATTTGATCACCTATCAGTCCCTTTACCGGGAAGCAGTGCAAACGCTTCGGCGTGCGGACAATCCGGATGCAGCCTTTGATGTGCGTTGTTTGATGGAGAAAATCTTTGGATTGGATCGCACGGCTTTGTCCCTTTACGGGGATCACCTGCCGGATGAAAAAAGGGAGCGCCGCTTCCGAGAGTTACTATGCCGAAGGGCCTCTGGAGAACCGCTTCAGTATCTCATCGGGGCATGGGACTTTCTGGATGAATCCTTTCAAATCGGCCCCGGCGTGCTCATTCCGCGTCCGGAAACAGAGCTTTTGGCTCAGATGGCTCTTGACGGTATGCAGCAGATCAACAATCCGGTTGTGCTTGATCTATGTGCCGGCAGCGGTTGCCTGGGCCTGAGCATTGCAAAACGCCGGCCGGATGCACAGGTGTTTCTGCTGGAGAAATCTCAGGCTGCCTTCCCATACTTGTTGCGCAATACAGAATGCATTGCAAAACGCAATTCTTATCCGGTGATGGGCGATCTGATGGATGGGTTTGAACACTTTGACTTTCCGGTG
>DAWDUP010000060.1:1134-5714 GCA_052346825.1 Candidatus Fimivicinus sp.
CCTTATATCAAATCAGGCGAAATTGCAGGCCTGCAGCAAGAGGTGCAGCAGGAACCGCATATGGCGCTCGACGGCGGGGAAGATGGACTTCTGTTTTATCGGGCCTTGGCGGATCTCTGGCTCCCTTTTTTAGGCTGCGGCGGTTTGATCGCTGTGGAATGCGGAGAAGGGCAGGCGGAGAAAATCCAGGAGCTTTTCCAAAAGGCAGGAATCCAAGCGCAGGCACATCCGGATTACAGCGGAATTCCGCGAATCGTGGCGGGACGGAAAACGTCCGGCGCTTTCATATGAAAATTTACATTTTATCTGTTGACGCGCCTGTCATTTTAGGATACCCTTGATAGGGAATCATTTCAATTTGAGGAGTCGAATACATGATACTTGATTATATCCGCAGCGGCGACTGGATGAGCGTAATGGTTGGACTGTGCGTTTCTGTGTTTGTCGTTTTCTGCACACTTCCGATCCATGAATATGCACATGCATGGATGTCCACCCGGCTGGGGGATGATACGGCGCGGCTGAGCGGAAGACTGACGCTCAATCCCTTGGCGCATATCGATCCCATCGGCGCGCTGATGATTCTATTGCTTGGCTTTGGCTATGCCAAGCCGGTACCGGTCAACATGCGCAATTTCAAAAATCCCAAGCGAGATATGGCGTTGACAGCATTGGCCGGCCCACTGTCCAATCTTCTGATGGCATTCTTTTTCCTGATCATTTATAATATTTTCGGCCTGTTTGTATCCGGTGGAAACACCATCATTTTGATTACCCTGAATTTCTTTCGCCTGGCCGCTATCATCAATGTCAATCTCGCCGTCTTTAATCTGCTTCCGATTCCGCCGCTGGACGGCTCACGGATTTTAGGATTGATTTTGCCGGATCGTATCTATTATAAAGTCATGCAATATGAGCGCATCATCATGATCGTTGTGTTGGCGCTCCTTTTCTTCGGCGTTCTCAGCTGGCCGCTGAACTTTTTGAGCGGTATCGTTTTAAAGGGATTGGCTTTTCTGGCAGGGCTTCCTTTTTTACCGTTCCATTGAGAGAGGAGTGTATCTCAATGGAAAAAATTTCGTACAAGCTCCCTGTCTTTGAGGGGCCCATGGACCTGTTGCTTCATCTCATCAGCAAGCACAAGTTAAATATCTATGACATCCCGATCCTTGAGTTGGTCGAGCAGTATGTTGATGCCGTCCGGCAGATGCAGGAGGAGGATATGGAGGTGGCGAGCGAATTTCTGGAAATGGCGGCTCGCCTAGTCTATATGAAAACAGTTTCCCTGCTCCCGGTCCACGAGGAAGCAGATCAGCTCAAAAAGGAACTGACCGGCGAACTGCTCGAATACCGGGATTGTCAACGCATGGCGCAGAAGCTCGCCGCGCATACAGACGGTTTTGACCACTATACCAGAGAACCGCAGGTATTTGAAGCTGATACCACCTATACACGGTTGCACGAGCCGGAGGAGCTCCTGCGCGCATATCTATCCGCTGTGGGCAAGGGCAAGCGCAGGCTGCCGCCGCCCGTAGAATCCTTTACGGCGATCGTCTCCCATAAGATCGTGTCCGTTGGTTCCAAGGTTGCGTTTATCCTGCGCCGCTTGATCCGTGGGCAGAAGCAACAGCTAGGTTCCTTTTTTGAGATCGCGCCCTCACGATCCGATATGGTGGCCACCTTTCTTGCCATGCTGGAGCTCATGAAGGCGAGACGAGTGCGTGTGGATGGCGACGGCGAGGGTGCACAGGTGCTTTTGCTGCGGCATTCTGAAGAGCAGGCACATTTTTTTGAGGCAGAGGAGGCGGAACATTTTTGAATGCCAAACAAATTCAGGCCGCCGCCGAGGCTGTCCTCTTTGCGGCTGGGGAACCGCTGGAGTTATCCCGTCTGGCGCAGGCGCTGGAGGTTAACGAAGGGCTGATGGAACAGATTTTAAAAAATTTGGAGGCGCAGTTGGATGAGCGCGGCAGCGGACTTTGTCTGCTCCGCCTGGGGAACCGGTATCAGCTCTGTACGCGCACAGATTTTGCCCAAAGCGTGCGTCAGGCACTGGAAATCAAGCGAAATGCTCCGTTATCCCAGGCGGCGTTTGAGGTTTTGGCTGTGGTTGCCTATAACCAGCCGGTCACAAAATCCTTTGTGGAGCAGGTGCGCGGCGTCGACTGCTCCGGCGTAGTTAATACGCTCTGCCAAAAGGGCCTTTTGGAGGAGAAGGGGAGATTGGAGCTCCCGGGGCGGCCGCTCCTTTATGGTACGACGGCGGAGTTTTTACGCTGCTTCAGCTTTTCCTCACTGGAGGATCTTCCACCGCTTCCCAATGCACAGGCATCCGAATCAAAGGTAGAAGAGACCGGGCCAGAGGGCGCCGGCGAAAATGCGCTCTTATCAACACAGGAAGGGGAGATGGGCATTTGATCGTTCTCTACATATTGCTGGCTATCATCGCGCTGATCGTATTAGCATTCAGCTTCCGGCTGACGCTGCAGCTGGATTACCACGATATCATGGAGCTGGAAGTCCGTTATCTGTTCCTGAAGTTTAAGCTTCTTCCCTGGGAAAAGAAAGAGAAAGCGCCAAAGGAAAAGAAGCCGGTGCAGGAAAAGAAAGAACCGCGAGAAAAGAAGCCAAAGGAAAAGCCGGCGAAGCCCAATCCGCTCAAAACCTTTTGGCACAATGAGGGCGTTAATGGTGTGATTGCCCTGCTCAAAGAGACAGCCGCTATTGTATCCGGCATGTTCCGAAGTGTTTTTAAGCATGTGATCATTGACAAGCTGTATCTGCAAATGTATATTGGTTCCGGGGATGCAGCACAGACAGCAACTGACTATGGAAAGATCTGTGCAGAAATCTTTCCGGCGCTTGGAACCATTTGTTCCATTATGAAAGTCAGGAAATATGACGTCGATATTTCTCCCGATTTTTTGGCGAATCAAAATGAAACAGAATTGCATACGGTCGTTACGCTGCGTCCGATTTTCGTCACAAATGCAGCGGTTGTTATGCTCGTAAAGCTTCTGTTTCAGGTCGTTTTCAAAGTGCTTTTTTCAAAACCTGATAAAAGCAGTGAAAATAGAATTGAAATTAAACAAGGTGGTGCTTCTTCATGAAAGAACAATCTGCAGCCGGTATCTTAGAAACAACCATTGAAAAAATTCGCGAGCTGGTCAATGTCAGCACGATCATCGGCGATCCGATGTATCTCGAAGGCGGGATGACGATCATTCCGGTCTCCAAGGTGACCTATGGCCTTGCCTCTGGTGGCTCCGATTTTCCCTCCAAAACCAATGCACAGCTTTTCGGCGGCGCCGGCGGCGCCGGCGTGACGATCACGCCGGTTGCGTTCCTGATCGTCAGCGACGGCGAGGTTACGCTGAAACATATCACGGCCTATGACAATGCGGCGGAACGTGTCGTCAACTTGGTGCCTGAGATGTTCGACAAGGTCACGAGCGTTGTCAATAAAACCATGAAGAAGAAGGAAGCACAGGCGGAGGCTGAACAGGCCGCTGCTGTAGACGTTACCGTAGAAGAAACGAAATAATGTGTTCATACGGGGAAGCACGGCGGTACCTTGAGGGCAAAAACCCTACCGGCCTTGTTTGCCCGGGCATCTTTTTCTAAAATTGAATTGATTTTTTTGCCACCGCCTGCATACCTATAAACCATGGCAGGTGGTGGCTTTGTTGAACAAAACGAAAAATCGATCCCGATTCCGTAAATACATGATCCCGCTTCTTTTATGCGGCGCCTTCTTATTTTTTAACGGCATTCATGCCCGGGCACAGGAGCCTCCAAGCATATCTGCTCAGTCGGCGGCGCTGCTCGTTGCCGATACGGGCGAATTTTTATTTGAAAAAAATGCGAAGCAGCAGCGCGGTATGGCAAGTACGACGAAAATCATGACATCGCTCCTGGCTGTGGAGGAGGGCACGCCGAACCGCGTCATTACCGCAACAGAGGCCATGGTCCGGGTAGAGGGCACCTCCATCGGTTTGCAGGCGGGAGACAAGATCACGCTTCGCAATCTGATTTATGGCATGCTCCTCGAATCCGGCAATGATGCTGCCAATGCAACAGCGATCGCGCTGGCAGGCTCTGCGGATCAATTTGCTCAGAGAATGAATGCGCGTGCGCAGGAAATCGGCATGACCAACACGCATTTCGTCACGCCGTCTGGGCTGGATAATCAGGAGCATTATTCCTGTGCACACGATATGGCTCTATTGGGTGCGGAAGCAATCAAAAATCCGGAATTTGCTGCCGTCTGCGCCACAAAAAGCGTCCGCGTCGCTTATGGAAATCCGGAATATCTGCGCACGCTGTCAAACCATAATCGTCTGCTGTCCGCCTATGAAGGCTGTGTCGGCATTAAAACAGGCTTTACCAAGAAAAGCGGCCGTTGCCTGGTGTCAGCCGCGCGTCGCGATGGCGTCACGCTTGTGGCCGTAACCCTCAATGCACCGAATGATTGGGATGATCATAAGAAGCTGTTTGATTATGGATTTTCTGTAGTGGAAAATATAAAACTGGACGACGGATTTTCAGGCATTCAGCTCAAGGTTGTTGGCGGAATGAGC
>DAWDUP010000060.1:5724-6841 GCA_052346825.1 Candidatus Fimivicinus sp.
TCCAATCGAATGTGCAATCACACCAGGCCTTGCCGTTTCTTCTGCGCCTATTGATATCCGCCGGGAAATCCTTTTGGAGCCCTTTGTTTACGCACCCGTTGAACAGGGGAGAATCGTAGGGGAGGCGCGGTATTATCAGGGTGACAAACTGGTTGCCTGCGTTCCTCTGGAAACTGCGAAAGCTGTAAAAAATATCGATATCCCGCAATTGCCAGAGGAGCCTGTTCCAAAAAAGAAGGGACTATGGGATCAAATCAAAGAATGGTTTTCCACCCATAGAAGGAGAGAAACAAAAAATGACTGATGAGAAAATCAGGCTGCAAAAATACTTGTCGGAATGCGGGATCGCATCACGCCGCAAAAGCGAAGCCTTGATTGAAGAGGGGCGCGTAAAGGTCAACGGCATCCGAGCACAGATTGGAGATAAAATTGATCCTAAACGGGATACGGTCTCTGTCAATGGCCGCAAAGTCATCAGGGAGCAAACGCTTTGCTATCTGATGCTGCATAAGCCACGCGGGTTTATTACGACCATGAGCGATGAAATGAATCGCAAATGCGTTGCGGAATTGGTTCAGGACTGCGGAATGCGGGTTTATCCCGTCGGACGGCTGGACAGGGAGTCAGAGGGCCTGCTGCTCCTGACCAACGATGGGGAATTCGCCAATGCAATGATGCATCCCAAACGACACGTCCCCAAAACCTACCGCGTTACGGTCCGGCCCAGCGTCACAGATGAGCAGATCACGCAGATGACCATGGGGCTTATGCTGGAGGGCCGTATGACCGCGCCGGCCGATGTGCATGTGGTTACGAAAGAGGAGGGCCGTGTCGTGCTCGAGATTGTCCTTTACGAAGGGCGAAATCGGCAGATCCGTAAGATGTGTGAGCAGCTTGGCCTGGAAGTGGCCAGACTCAAGCGGACAGCTGTGGGGCCGGTCAAACTTGGCATGCTGCCACAGGGAAAATGGCGTGAACTGACACAGGATGAAGTGAATAAACTGATGAATGCGGCGAAGATAAAACAAAATGAAAAAAATATAAATAAATGAGATCAGCCTGATCGTATTCCTGATAATGATACGAAAACTTGTAAGTTAAAAAATGAGCCGTCCAG
>DAWDUP010000060.1:6851-7392 GCA_052346825.1 Candidatus Fimivicinus sp.
TGCTGGACGGCTTTTCTAAAAAAAGGAAATGTGATATCATAAAACGCAAAGGAAGGAGGAAAAGCTTGATTTGGAAGCCCCGGACGAGCGTTAGACAATTATACAAAATAAATATTCTTTACTCATATTATCCCGGCCGTTGGCCGGGTTTTTTTATTTGCTTCTAAGCTCATCTTCCATTTGAACCTTCTCTATAAGAGAAATTTGGTGATTGTACCAACGAACTAAATTTCTTTCACCTGGTGCGGTTGCGCCGCTAATAGAAAGAGCGGCTAATCCTCCGATTATTAACCACAATGAATACTCATTTATTTTAAAGGCTAGAAAAAATAGGAGGATAGCAAACAGTATAAATGCTAGTCTAGTTATATTATATATGCGTTTTTTCTTTTTGAAGATAGTCTCTATTTCTTTCGCTTTTTCGTAATATTTGTCGTTGCTCATGACGTCTTTTCCTTTCTCATTTTTTTGGCATGGGAGCCATTTTTTCGGTGAAGCCGATAACGTAATCTGCTGACAAGTTGAAAAATTCACAAACCTT
>DAWDUP010000060.1:7530-12171 GCA_052346825.1 Candidatus Fimivicinus sp.
GCTCTACGTCCATGATGCGTTTTCCCGTTTCATATAGCGAATATTGTTGCTGTGACTGTACGCCCACTACATCAGCCATTTCCTTCTGAGTTATCTCCCTTTGATGCCTGATTTCTTTAATTATTTCGTTGTAATACACGAATGGTTCCTGCTTTCTTTGTTTATAGTGCTGATTCTATCACACATTCAAACAAACGTATTGACATTACATTCAATCGAATGTAAAATAATATTGTAAACATTCAAATGAATGTGAGTGTGAATAAAAATGCTAGAAATTCTGCTTACAATGGGCTTGATTTTCGGGAGCCTGGACCTGTATTTTCTCTGTCGCCTGATCGGTGTGCAAGCGGCCTCGCGCCGTTCACATAAATAATTTTTTTGAAAGGCTGGTGTAATGAATGATTGCAACAATAGTGGGTGTCCGTCATTGTGATTTTATTTCGAAGGACGAAAAAGGAGTTGAAGGAGAAAGGGTCGTTGGAGAAAGCCTTCAAATTGTCAAGGCTCCCGCGCCGGATGATACCAGTGTCCAAGGGCAATTGATTGATAAAATTTTCCTTCGTGAAGGTAACCCCCTGATTGGACGGTATGAAGTCGGTATGGATAATGAGTTCGTCTATGATGTGGTTGGCGGCAAGCGTCCCCGTCTGGTTGATATCCGGCCTGTAACCAAGAAATGATGATCTGGAGTGATTGAGCAATGAAAGGTGCAAAGCGAATCTTATCAGTGTTTTTGCTGTTGGTGATGCTTTGCACCTTTTTTGTTTTTCCGGCTGATGCTGTCGGTGAGGGCACTATTCCAAATTTCGCAAATTCGGCTTGGTCAAAAAGTGAATCTATGGTCATTGGTGGTAATGGCGCTTATATTTTTTGTTCTGGTGCATATCCGGCTGGCGGTACTGCATTTTTAACTCTTGATTTGCAACCGGGTGAACGTTACAAAATGTCTGGTAGATTAGGTTTATCTGGTACTGCGACATCACCAAAATATTTTATAAGTTTGACACTTGCTAACGGTGAAGAGGTCGTTGTATTTGATACTACATCTAAAGGATCAAAAAATATTGATATTGAGTTTGTAGTCCCCGGTAATAGCGGTAAGGTTGATTTGGGTATTTTCCTTAAGCCGAATAGTACTATTGATTATACTACTACTTGGAAGATTGAAAATACATCAACCGATAAAGGCATCCTCAATAGCATCAAAGAAGGCTTTAACAAGCTATGGGAGTGGCTCCAAGGCATTTGGGACAGCATCAAAGAGATTCCTACAAAGATCGGCCAGTTCATTACCAACTTAGGGGACAGGATATCAACATTTTTCTCCAATCTCACTAACTCAATCAAAGGCTTTTTTGATAATCTCTGGGATAAAATCTGGAACGGGGACGGGAGCGTCCCCCCGTTTGATAACAACAATAAGTTTGCGCAGGTGATCGAGAAGCTAAACGAATGGACGGCAAAAATAAAGGAATTTTCCGGCACAGTCGATTCCAGCGCCGATACGGTGACCGGATATTTGCAATCCGGTACAAGCTTTTTGAATAGCGCCATGGGCGCATTTCCCGCCGCCTTGACCGCTGTTCTCGGCTTCGCTTTGGTCTTTATCGTTGTCAGAAAGGTGGTGGGCAGATGAAACCAATCATTGACTGGATCACCGGTTTTTTCGGATTCATCGTTGACATGTTCGCCGCGCTGTTTGATTTGCTGTATGAACTTGTGATGGTGTTGGTTGCCGCTGTCGTCTTTATCGGTCGTGTAATCGCCGCTATGCCATTGATGTTTACCATCCCTGTGGGGGTGCTGATTGTGGTATGTGTCCTGTATAAAATCCTCGGAAGGGAGAATCAATCATAGATACTTTTGTTACTGCCTTGCAGGGGGCTTTTAATATCCTGACGGGAAATAGCATCGCGGGAATGCCTCTTTTCATGTGGCTTTTGTTACCTTTGGTTTTTGGCCTAATCATAAATTTCATCAAAGGAAAGAAGGAATAGTATTGTGGAGAAAAATCATGGCCTGCCTTGTACTGCTTGCGGTCTGCTGCTTGCCCGTCTGCGCCGTGGAGTATTCCACGGAATATCCCAGCTACGTTCCTATTTCAGGGGGTGCATACATTGAGGTTCAGTCTTCCCTTGGGCGTGGGTCGCTTGTCTTTCCGAATCAGTATCAAAACAATACTTTTGGTTTTAGCGGCTCTGGCCTTAATCTTTGTAACATTACTTATTCTACGGTATCTGGGTATTTCTATCCCGCCTCTGGAAGCCCTGTTCAGGTCCGTTTTCAACGCTACAACACGCTAGAGTATTATTACGAAAACGGCAGTTGGGGGAATGAATGGAGGCCTGTAACCACCAGCGCGATTTATAACACCAATGTCCGCTTTATCGACAATACGACGCTCACGCGGGCGCAGGAAGGCCCCATTTTTGACGATGGGCAGCGCACCATGATCCCGCTTGTCATTGTGCTACTGCTGGTCTCTGTTATCGGCATTTGCCTTGGATTTAGGAGGAAATAATGACTGATTTGCTTGAACTGATTCGCTCCCTGCTGGGTACCGTCCCGGTGGGTTACGAATTTTTAGAATATATTATCCTTTTTGTTCTTCTTCTTTTTGGCCTGTTCGTTGTCTTTGGTATTCTACAAGCCTTCTTCGGCTTGTTCCGTCGTTAGGGGGTGATTGGATATGCTTTTGGCTGTTGACGGTGCTTCCGGCATGGTTTCGGAATTTACCAGTATTTTTACCAGCGTTTTTTCGATGATAACCGGTAACTGGGCTTTATCCCTCTTCATTATCGTGCCTTTAGGCTGCGCGATTGTCGGCGCAGTGATCTCGCTGATTAACAGGCGGTGATTTTATGGGTGATGTGCTTTCCACGTTCGCAACAATGTTTTCACAGACATTCGGTGCTGTTCTGTATTTTATCCCGTTCGCCGTCCTGATTGCCGTTTCTATCGGCTGTTTTATTCTTTCAAAGATCATAGACGTTTTCAGGAGGTGAGACGATGCCCACATTTTCAAGTGAGGCTTTGCAAGCTTTCAAAGAGGCTTTTTTCTCTTCCGTTTCGTTTTTCTTCGGATTCTTCCGCAAAATTTTTGATTTTATCTTGTCTTCTCCCGTCCTGTTTTTCGCGGTTGCCCTGCCGGTGGCCGGGCTGGTGTTTTGGGTGATCTTCTGCCTTCTGCGGAGTCTTGGTGATCGCGATATGGGTACGTCTATGGGTACAAGCCTGTATTCTCGTGAGCTTGACGGGGCGTTTACCAATGGTGCGTTGATTACGCGTAACGCCTTCCGCAAGGCCAAGAAAATGCATGATAAGAAAAACAAAAAGTCCATGCAGGCCTCGAACCAGCCTAAAAGGGGCTACAGCAATTCTTATGCCGCGTTTGCGGGCAATTCCGGCTATGGCAAAAATCGTGCTGGCAAACCTTATAACATCAATGTTGATCCTGACTGACAGCGAAAGGGGGTGAATGTATGGGTGACATGTCCAGTATCATTTCTGGCGTTGGTACTGCTTCGACGTGGTTTTTCGGTCTATTTAAGGACATGATTGACATGATCGTTGCGAATAATCTGTTGCTGTGGTCTGTTTTGCTCGCCATTGTCTGCGGTGCCATTGGCCTTGGTATCAAGGTTATCCGGAAGTTTGGCCTGAAGGGTCGTCGCTGACAGCAGGCCGCTTAGCGGCGCGCTTTGCGCGCGCTGCGGCCTGCTGATAAAAGAGAAAAGGAGGTGTTTCAATGGAAGGTGTAACGGTTTCCAGCGTTTTTTCGGGCATGCAGCAGGTCTTTGATCTTCTGCTGACGATGTTTGCTAATGTGATCAATACGATTACTGGCAATCCGCTTCTGTATGTCCCTGTACTCCTTGCGATCCTTGGTACGCTTGTGATGTTCGCAATTGGAGTGATTCGCCGCCTTGGGGTCAAGGGCGTATCCAGTTCCGGCCGCCGCCGTGGCCGCCGCCGTGCGTAATTTTTTTTAAAAGGGGGTAAGGGGTAGGTTGTCAATCTGATAGCCTGCCCTTATCTTATGGCTATTATTTCAAGTCTTTTTTCTGTTTTTACATCGTCCCTTAATCTGGCCTTGGGCTGCACCTTCATGGTTTATCTGATTGGCGCTCTGTTCATCGCCGGTCTGCTCGTCAACGTGCTCAAATACTTTTTCTATGGGAGGTATTAAATGCAGATATTAGATTCTCTCATTAATCGTCGTCTCAAACGTCATTGCCTGTCTCCAACTTGTACGATGCTCGTAGGGGACAGGGGAACGGGTAAATCCTGTACGATGGCTTTAATTGCCAAGTGTGCCCGCGATTCCGGTTTAAGGGTCTTTACGCAGTATCCCTACAGGGACTGCTATGTCATCCCCATGGTGCCGAAAATGATTGACGGTGTTGAGAAGTATGACATCGATAAATCGTGGATATATAGCCATGATCTCTCTGATTCTGTTGTTCTTCTTGATGAGTGCCGTACCGTTTATCCCGCCCGTTCTTGGTCTAAATGGACACAGTCTGATGATGAGTTCTTCAACTTCCTTCGCAAAAATCGCTGCTATGTTTTCCTCGCAACCCAAGTCTATGATGCTGTAGACCTTAACGTAAAAAGAGCCTGCGACGAAACATGGTA
>DAWDUP010000061.1:0-708 GCA_052346825.1 Candidatus Fimivicinus sp.
TCCCCGCTGGTCGCGCGTGGTCGGTTATGCGCTGCATGTCAATCCGGATCCGGTGCATATTCCGTGCTTTCGCGTGGTCAACCGGTTCGGCGAGGTATCCAGTGCCTTTGCCTTTGGCGGGGAAAATGAACAGATCGCGCTTTTGAAACAGGAGGGAGTGCGCTTTTTACCGGACGGGCGTGTGGATCTTGCGCATTTCTGTTGGGACGGAGACATGCGGGCACACATCATTTCCGAATAAGAGAGGTTTTGGGTTATGGAAAATTTTTTTGACCTAATTGCGCGGCGAGAGAGCTGCCGTAATTATGATCCGCAAAAAAGGGTAGAGACGGAAAAGCTGATCAAATGCATCGAAGCGGCGCGCATCGCACCGTCTGCGTGTAACAGCCAGCCCTGGAGCTTTGTCGTTGTCAACAGCCCGGAGGTATCCCCGCAGGTCGCAAAATGCGTGCAGGGAATGGGGATGAACCGGTTTACAGACACTTGCCCATCCTTTATCGTCGTGATCGAGGAAAAGGCGAATATGACGGCGAAGCTCGGCGGAGCGTTTAAGGATCAGCAGTTTGCGCAGATCGATATCGGGATCGCTACCGCGCACATTTGTCTTGCCGCTGTGGAGCAGGGGCTCTCGGCCTGCATCATGGGCTGGCTGGAGGAAAAAAAGCTCAAGGAGCTGCTTCATATCCCGAAATCGAAGCGGATCCGCCT
>DAWDUP010000061.1:718-2807 GCA_052346825.1 Candidatus Fimivicinus sp.
TTGGATATGCAGCGAATGAAAGCCTACGGGAGAAAAAACGCAAGAAACTGGACGAAATTATGCGAATTGT
Organism: Candidatus Fimivicinus sp.; assembly: GCA_052346825.1. GTDB lineage: Bacteria > Bacillota > Clostridia > Oscillospirales > Acutalibacteraceae > Fimivicinus. The sequence continues at coordinate 789 of DAWDUP010000061.1, forward strand.
CGACTAAATCATTGCTTTTCCACCGCTGGAAAGTGTTACCGGGCTTTTTGAGAGGCCGATTTGCTTGACGGAGCCTGCGCGTATTTGGTATAATTATGTTGATTCTATTAGGTATTCCGTCCGGAGGAAAAGGCCGGGGCATTTCCCGGCATCACGTGAAAAGGAGAAAGCCAATGGATAAAAAGAAAACTAAGATTATTGTGGTCGTGGCGGCTGTCTGTGTGGTGATCGCCGTCGCGGTGGGCATTGTATTCGCGGTACGCGGCAGTAAAAAGCCGGATACCACAGAGCCGGTGAGTAACAGCGTGGGAGCGGATGTGCCTGCGCCTACTGAATCTGTCGGCGAGGTTACACCGCAGGAGCCTTCTACCGCGGAGGGGAGCCCGGAGCCTTCCACGCAGGAAGAAGCGTCGGTTTCCAAAATAACCACGACAAAGCCGCGTACGGCCACTCCAGCGAAGAGGCCGACTACTACCACTACCAAGGCCTCTACCACTAAGGCGACCGGGCCGGTTACCAACGGTGAAAACCCGTTTGTGGAGTATGATGAAAACGGTAATCCCATCCCGATCGGCGCGACAGACTTCCGCCGCAGCCTCGGTTACTGCGAGCTGTATGACAGGATGGCGCCAGCGGCTGCGATGGATTTCGATACGGTGCGCGTGAAATTCCGCTATAACAATCTCGACTGGATGATCCAGATGTGGAAGGGGCAGTACGGCCCCTCAATCGGCTGTGAGATCGGCGTTTATCATAAACCGATCACACGTGCGGTTGAATTTTATGACTGCGCGACGGATGAGAATTCGCTCTTCATGGAAGCGACGCTCTACCGAAAGGGCAAGTTTATCTTCCGCATGCCATATCGCCTCTATTGGTGGGCTGCGGCGTTTGACCCCGGTATGCTTGACAGCGTTGCCGACCGTTCGGAGCTGAATGTTGTTGGCCGGATTACGCTGAAGGATAAAGCGATGTGCACTGCCTTTGCGAATTCCCTGCAAAAGCAGAAGGATGGGCAGGGCCGTACCTTCAAGAATGTGGGCAGCAGTTATAATAAGAATCAGCCGACTGTAACGCCGGTTTTCCAGGTGGTTGGCAACGATGTCTATTTTACCTGGTAATGAAATTCATCGGTTACACAAATTATAGTTGACTTTATGCTATTTTAGTGGCATAATAACGAGGTAATACAGTGGCAATAGCCGTTGTAAATAATTAAAGAGAAGGGAATGTCAACCATGAAAAAAGTTCTCAGCGTAGCGCTTGCTCTGGTTCTCTGCCTTGCTATGTGCGTTCCGGCGTTTGCAGCCGACACGAAGGATCCGGTCGATCAGATCGCTGGCGCTCTGGAAGGTGCAGGCATTGATCTCAGTGCAATCACGGAGAAACTGTCCAGCCTTGGAAACTTTGATATCGGCTCCTTGACTGGCGGCAACTTCGACATCAGCGCGATCACGGACGCTCTTGGCGGCCTGAGCGATGTTGATCTCGCGGGCTTGAAAGACACGCTCATTGGTGCGCTTGGCAACATTGGTAGTGGCGATTTCGACATCGCTGGTATTCTCAATGGCCTGAAAGACAATGAGCTTGCTCAGCTGATCGCGAAGATCTATTCCATCGCTCCCGCGGAGAAAGAGACCACCACAGAGGCGACCACCACGGAAGAAATCACAGAAGCTCCGACCGAGCCGGAAGAAATTCCGGAGACTGGTGATTCCGCTATCGGCATCGCGGTGCTTGGCGTTGTTTCCGTTGCGGCTGCTGCGGCATTTGTCTGCGCCCGCAAGAAGGAAGCGTAAGCAAATCCTTTTTAGCAATCAAAAATACCTTCCGGGTTACCGGGAGGTGTTTTTTCATATATCCCTGAGAGATGTGCAATTAAAGCGTCCCTTCCTCAAACGCCGTGCGGAACCATACGTCCCGCACGGTGAATGTTTTGCCGTTAAGGTATCCCAGATGTTCCGCCTGCGTCTGAAAATCAAACTGCAGCTGATAGGAATAGAGGCACTGCTTCTTGTA
>DAWDUP010000061.1:2817-11922 GCA_052346825.1 Candidatus Fimivicinus sp.
TGGAGGCGAAATGGGCGCGAATCTGGTGCGTGCGGCCCGTTAGAAGCTCCACCTCGACCAGGCTCAGCCCGTTGCGGTATCCGAGCACATGGTAGCGCGTACGGATGGTTTTGGCGCCTGGACACATCCTGTCACGCACGTAAACGCGGTTTTTCTTCTCATCCTTGAACAGGTAACCCTCCAGCGTAGCCTCCTCTCTGTCCAGTTTGCCAAGCACAAGGCAGAGATAGCGTTTATGCAGCTCGCGGTTTTTCATCTTGGCATTCAATACGCGCAGGGTTGCCGCGTTTTTGGCGGCGATGACGATACCGCCCGTATTGCGGTCGATGCGGTTGACGAGCGCGGGGGTAAACGATTGCTCGCCGGAGGGATCATATTCCCCTTTTTCATAGAGATACCGTTTGACGCGGGTGATGAGGGTATCAACGTATTCGTGCTCGTCCGGATGACAGAGAAGCCCCGCTTTTTTGTCGAGCAGCAGCAGATTTTCATCCTCGTAGACAATATCAAGGCAGGTGGAAGCACCCATGAAATCATAGCGTTTTTCCGGCTGTACGAAAAACTCATCGTTGATATAAAGGTCAACAATATCTCCCTCCTGCAGACGGGTCGAGATCTCTGCACGCTTTGCGTTTACCTTGATCCGTTTTTTGCGGATGTATTTATAGAGCAAGGACTGTGGCAGGCTGGGAAGGGACTTCATAAGGTATTTGTCAAGGCGCTGATCTGCATCGTTATTGGTTATGGTAAAACTTTTCAAATATAGCCATCCTTCCGCAAAAGATATCCTCAAATTATCTTAGTATAGCATATTTCACGGCTTTTCAAAAGGCAAAAAATAAGGTATAATAACTTCACCAATCAAAGTGCGGAGGTATTACCGAATGATTAGCAGAGACCGTGTAACAGAGATTCTCAAGGAGGCGGGCGTGCTGCTCGAGGGTCATTTTCTTCTGACTTCCGGCCGCCACAGCAACCGCTATTTACAGTGCGCAAAGATTTTCCGCAATACCAAGTACAGCGAGGAGCTCTGCGGCGCGCTTGCCGAACAATTCAAGGATGACGATATCCAGCTGGTCATTGGTCCCGCCATGGGTGCTGTGCAGATGGCGTATGAGGTGAGCCGCCATATCGGCTGCGAGAATTTCTTTGCAGAGCGCGATGAAAATGGCGAAATGGCGCTTCGCCGCGGTTTTGCCGTGGAGGAGAGCCAGCGTGTGCTCATCGTGGAGGATGTTGTCACCACAGGCGGCTCCGTGCGCGAGGTGATGGAGCTCGTGCGCCGCGCGGGCGGCGTGGTGGCGGGCGTTGGCTCGATTGTCGACCGCACCGGAGGGAAGATCGATTTTGGCGTGCCGTTCCGCGCGGTCTATGTGGCGGACGTCACCTCCTGGGAAGCGGATGAATGCCCGCTGTGCAAGGAAGGCGTGGGCGCACCCGTCAAGCCCGGCAGCCGGAAGAAGTAAGCCCCCGCGATGGAGAAGGGGATGCATGTAGGCCACCGCGAGCGGCTGAGGAAACGATTCCTGCGGGAGGGCCTGGAGCAGTTTGAGTCGCATAACGTATTGGAGCTTTTGCTTTTTTATTCCATTCCGCGGCAGGACACCAATGAAACAGCGCACCGCCTGATCGATACGTTCGGTTCCCTTTCCGCCGTGTTTGACGCGTCGGTCGAGGACCTGGTCAAGGTGGAGGGCGTTGGGCTGAATACGGCCGCCCTGATCAAGCTGATTCCAGCGGTCAACCGCCGTTATCTGGAGGACCGTGTACGCAGAGGCATCGATGTGACCTCATCGCAAACCTGCGGGGAACTGCTGGTTTCCAAATTCAATGGGGTTACCGTGGAGCGGGTCCTGCTTTTATGCATGGATAATAGGGGCAGAGTGCAGCATTGTGCGGTTATTTCCGAGGGGACGCAGTCGATGGTGGATATCAGCAACCGCAGGATTGTCGAAACGGCGCTGCGGCATAACGCTTCCTGTGTCATCCTGGGGCATAACCACCCCAATGGCATCCCCGTTCCCTCCCAGTCAGATGTGGAGACGACGCGCGCGCTGGCGCGGCTGTTGCGTTCGATGGACATTAAGCTTTACGACCATATCATTGTGGCAGACGGAGAGTATTTTTCAATGGCGGACTGCGAAAAATTTGCGCCGATTTTTTCTTGAGGATTCATATACACTGAAAGAGGGGACAAGGGCGTACGCTGTGAAACATATTCACTCAATACGCTGGGCACCTATTGATATGTTGTGGTGGTATCAGTCTACAGCGCAGGCGGATGCTAAGCCGGCATAAAGAACGGCTGCCCGCAGAGCTGACGTATCCAGATATCACGCCGGTTCCCGTACGAAAAGCAGCAATCATTGAAGCACATCATCCCAAGCCCGTTTGCTAAGGTCATTTGTGTATTATTGAGAAATTACAGACAGAATCCCCCGCACCGGACAGCTTGCTGGTGCGGGGGCGCTTTTTGAAGAATGAAAGCGTTTTACAGCTTCGAATACCCGAAGCTGTTGACCATTGCGTCGATCGGCCGGTGGGCCTTGCAGTCCGGGCAGTTCCCGGTGGAATGGGATTCATAGTCCGGCAGATTCTTCGCCGTAAAGAGTGCTTGGATCTCAATGTTTTCAACCGATGGGATAGCACTGAAAACTGCGGCGATTCCGCATGTGCGCCCACCAAAATAGCGGATGCAGTCAAGCGCGCGCCGGATGGTTTTGCCGGTCGATACAGTGGAAATCAGCAGCAGGACGCTCTTATCCGCAACCATGGGCTGAAGATTCTCTCGAAAAAACATTTGCCCATTGGCATCGTATTCCGGGGAGATGACAAACAAGCTGCTGCCTTGATTAATGGAACGCATGCCGGATTTCGTAAGCTCTCTGGCCAGGAAAGCGCCAAGAACCTCGCTGCCCTCCATACAGACAATCGTGTCAATGATTTCGAAATGGAGATAAGGAGCGGCGAGCAGCGCTGCCGCATCGCGTGCCATCGCATGCTCATGCTTGACTTTTGTAATATTCAGATAATAATTGATGTGGGAATGGCCGGTGACAAAATGACCTGGAACCGCTTTGATCTCAATGCGCGGATTGGATTCCGATTTGACGATAAATGCCCTGCTTTCCATGTTGTCCATGTGCAATTCCTCCTTTTTGACTGGAAAGGGCGGGTCTGGCCCGTACTTTCCATTTTATTATAAAAGAATTCTTTTGTTTTTTCAATCCAATTCCGATAAAGATGCAAGATTTTAAGATAGAATAATGCTTTACAGGGCATGAAAAAAAGGTATAATAGAAATACTAAAAGAGATGGCATTTACGAATGCAGTGCCTATCATAGAATAAACCAGACAGGAGATTATCGCAATGAAGGAATGCAGGTTCCAGCTCACCTATATCGCTGATGGTCAACTGCACCGCACGTGCGGGAAATCACAAGCGCAGAAGCCGTTTGAAACGGAGTATTTTTCCCTCATGACACAATATGATCAGGGGCGCGTCCATGTCCGGATTTTACCGAAGGAGCCCGTATCCTTTACGCAGTTTGAAATGGTCTTTCATTATCCGTATCAGGCGGGCAGCCGCGTCTTTGTCAATGGCTATCAGTCCTGGACAGACAGCAAGGAGTATTTCATGACGGACCGGATGGCACACCTGAGCCCGCTGAGCAGGCAGTGGATCAAGGAGATGAGCCTTGACAAGTCCGGTGACTACACCTTCCACGAGTATCCGAAGGAAAGCGGCGTTTTCCATGGATATTCCTATTCCTATGTGCGCAATGGGGAGATTGTCGACCTGTTCGGCTCTATGAGCGAGCGCAGCGGCTACACGGTCTTCAATTTCGATTGCAACCGCAATCTGCTCATTGTAGAGAAGGACCTGGAAGGCGTCGTAATGGAGCAGCCGTATGACGCGGTCGATATCGTCCACCTGCGCGGCGGTTTCGACGAGGTCTTTGACCGTTATTTCCAGCTCATGGAGGTTCCCAAGCCTAAAGTGCAGCATAAGTGCGGCTATACCACATGGTATCATTATTATCAGAATATCAATGAAACAATCGTCATGGACGATTTGGAGGCGCTGGCGAAGGTGCCGGAGCAGATCGACCTTTTTCAGATCGACGACGGCTATCAGACCGCTGTGGGTGACTGGCTGAGCACTGATCCGGAGAAATTCCCAAATGGCATGAAGGATATTGCCGACAGAATTCACGAAAAGGGGATGCTCGCGGGCCTCTGGCTCGCGCCGTTCAGCTGTGAATGCCATTCGACCATTGCCGAGAAGGATCCGGAATGGCTGATCAAGAATGAAAAAGGCAAGCCAGTGGTCGCAGGCCGCAACTGGGGCGGTTTTTATGCCATCGATTTCAACAATCCGGAAGCGGCCCAGTATATCCGCAATTTTTTTGACGTGATCCTCAATGACTGGGGATACGATATGGTCAAGCTCGATTTTCTCTATGCCGCCTGCATCCTGCCACAGTATAACAAATCCCGCGGTCAGCTTATGTGCGAGGCGATGGATTTTATCCGTGCGTGTGTGGGCGATAAGCTCATCCTTGGCTGCGGCGTACCGCTCGCTCCCTGCTATGGCAAGGTGGATTTCTGCCGCATCGGCGCGGATGTCTGCCTCGACTGGAAGCCCACCCTGCACGGCTATCTGACCCATCGTGAGGATGCAACAACAAAGAACGCCGTCAATAATACGATTTTTCGCCGCCAGCTGGGCGGGCGCGCTTTCTGCAACGACCCTGATGTTTTCCTGCTGCGCGACTACAATATTTATCTCAACATGACCCAGCGGAAAATAATCGCGAAGGTCAACAAGATTTTCGGCAATCTCCTCTTTACCTCCGACAATGTTGACCGCTATGACACGGAGCAGATGGCGGTCTTCCGGGATACTCTGAAGAAGAGTGAGACGCAGGTGCTCAGCGCGGAATATGTGGAAAAGGACATCATCGATATCCGTTTCCTGGAGGACGGAACAGAGAAGCACTTGCGGTTCAATATTACAGACGGTGAGCTCCTTGAGGGTGAATTCTGAGAAAACGCTTTTGTATAAAGGAATGACGATTCAAAATGCGCTATCAAACGGTTGTTTTTGATATGGACGGGACGCTGCTCGATACCCTCGACGATCTGGCGGACAGTACAAACGCTGCCCTGCGTGATTGTGGGTATCCGGAGCGCTCCCGCGAAGAGGTGCGCCGTTTCGTGGGAAACGGTGTGCATTTGCTCATTGAGCGCGCCGTCCCTGCGGGGGCGGATGAAGCGGCAATTGAGCGCTGCTTTGTATTATTCAAGGAGTATTATGGGAAGCTGATGTGCTGCAAAACGCGACCGTATGAGGGGATCTTGCCGCTTTTGAAAGCCCTACATAAAAACGGTGTGCAGTGCGCCGTCGTTTCAAATAAATATGACGGCGCGGTCAAACAGCTTTCTGATGCACATTTTGGTGCTTGGATGGATGTTGCCATCGGAGAGCGTGCAGGCGTACGTCGCAAGCCCGCTCCGGACAGTGTGCTGGAAGCGCTGCGCTTTCTCGGTGCAGACGCAAAAACGGCGCTGTATACCGGGGATTCGGATGTGGACGTGCAGACGGCCCATAATGCAGGTTTGCCCTGCGCAGGTGTTACCTGGGGCTTTCGTGACAGAAGCGTGCTGGAGGAGGCTGGGGCGGACTTTATGGTGGATACCCCGGAGCAGCTTTGGAACATTGTGATGGGATTAGATGGAGGAGACTTTCCCTTGAGTAAATAGGGGGAGAAGAGATGAAATGTTATCTGATGATTCGGCGCATCATTGCGCTGGTGGTATGCGCCGTTCAGTTTATACTGGGCCTGTTCGGCGTGAGCGTCAACCCGATGAAGAATGTGATTGAAGAGCCGAATTTCGCGCCTCAGGCCATTGTTGCGGATCAGAGCGGCTCTCAGATTGCGGATGCAAAATTTTTGACGGACGGCAAGGTCGAAACCTACTGGTCCTCGGGCCAGCAGGAGGGTGCCTATGTGGAATTGCGCTTCCTGGAGCCGGTCACCTTTAATACGGTGGTGCTGCGGGAACTCACCACGAGCGTGAAGGCTTTTGCCCTGCAGAAGTATGAAAACGGCCAGTGGGTCGATTTCTTCAAGAGTGACCGCATCGAAACTTATCGCTTCTGTACCTTTGACCCTGTCACTACGCAACGGGTGCGCCTTGTCGTGCGCGGGCAAGTGGGGACCTTCCGCCTGCAGGAGATGGAGATCTATAATATTGCGCCTAAAGAGCTTGACGAGCCTCTGCGCGTCGCGGCCTATAAGCGCATAGATTTTAATAAGACCTGGAAGATCACCGACAAGGTTCGGCATATGAAAGAGGCCTATGGTGAGGACAGCGCGCAGTACAGGGAAGCTTATCAGGACATGAAAACCTATTCCCGCTATTTCGAGGTCATCAACGAGGTGATTCTCTTCAACGGCGTGGACTGGACGACGGATGGCGGCATCCACATCCGCGACGGTGCGGACGATCTCCGGCGTGAAATCGCGGCGCTGCACGAGGTGTTCGACGCGCGCGATATCAAAACGGATGTGCGCATCACGGCTACGATCCTTTGCCCGGGCAATAACGAGATCACGGCAAAGTCCCTTGAGGAGCATATGGATACGCTGGTCGAGAGTATCGTTGCTTTTGTGAAGGAATTTGGCCTGGATGGCGTGGATTTCGACTGGGAATACCCGGATCAGAATGCACAGTGGAGACTTTACGGCGAGTTTATCAAAAAGCTCGACAAGGCCTTTGACCGCGAATTTGGCGACAGCGTGACCATCGGCGTGGCGCTGGCAAACTGGGGCGTAGGCTTTAGCCGCAGCGCGATGCGCGCCATCGATGAGGTGCATGTGATGGCCTACGACCTGTTTGACGACGATGGCTGCCATTCCACCTTCATGACCGGCGCATACAACCCGATGCGCTATTTTAACGGTCTACAATACCCCCGCGAGCTGTTCAACCTCGGCCTGCCCTATTATGGCCGCCCGACGGATGGTGGTGCATACTGGCCTTCCTGGAGCCAGGTTGGCAACGAGCCGGAGGCGTACTGGCTCAACGCCTTCCCTGGCGCCTATACGGATGAGGCGGGCAATCCGGTGACGCTTGACGATTATTATAACAGCCCTTCCATGATTGCGGATAAAACGGCGTATGCTATCAGCCTGGGCATCGGCGGCCTGATGATTTTTCATATGGACTGCGATCTGCCAATGGACCATCCGAATTCCCTGACGCTGGCAATAGAGAAAACGCTGGAGCAGCGCGTAGCGAATTACAGGGCGGAGGCAAAATAAAAAGATCGAAAACAAACAGGGTCGGCTATTTCGCCGGCCCTTTTCTAAATGATTTGATATGCCAATTCGAAGCGAACGGGCCGGTGTTATCCGTCCCGGGCAAATGCCGCACCGCAAAGGCGATGCATTGATGGATGATTCGCTCCTGCTCAGATTGTAATCCGCGGCCAACTGGCTGACGAATTCGAGCTCGTCCGGTTTTAGCCGGATCGTGATCGGTTCACTGGGATAAGCTCTGGGAATGAAATTATGATACATAGCGGTCAGAGCAGGTCGGGCTGCATCACCTCAAGCATGAGGCGCGCGCCAAGGCGGAAGCCGTCGGAGAAATATTCGCAACACGAATGGTCGCTAAGCGCCTGATTGGCGTCCGTAAACCTTTCAAACAGCTCTTTTTCCTCCCCTCTGAGCGTTTTTTTCCAGTTGAAGGGCGGTGTCATAAAAGGTGGCGTGGGCTTTTTCAGCAGGGGAATCGGGGAGGAGGGGCTTATCACTGGGGCAGAGGTTGCCGTAGTAGAGGGCGTCGAGAATGTTTTGCATGATAACAAGTCTCCTTTCTATTTCTACAAAACTTGAAAGGACCGAAAGCATGTGCTATCATGCTTATATTATTAAAATTTTGACAAACATTTGCCGCTATAAACCAAAGAATCATTTTAGTTAATTGAGGGAATAAGTGCTATAACGGCTATTATTTTTTTATGTGTTGATGTATAAATATCACCCCTCTCATTTCTAACGTGTTGCATCCGGATGGTTTATTGTTACGAAAATAGTATATATCCTGCGCAAGATATATTCAATTGACATATTGCACAATCATGCGCATGATATTTTGGGAATTTGTATCTTTATTTTAAGGGGGCGTTCATTTGGCTGGAAAAGCGGAGTATAAAAACAAATGGCAATCTGAAAATTGCGACCGTATTAATCTGATCGTAAAAAAGGGAGAAAAAGAATTCATCAAAGCGCATGCACAGAAGCAGGGTGAAAGTATGAATTCATTTATTAATCGGGCAATTCAAGAAGCTATTGAAAGAGATTGTACTACAAAGACAGGCAAGTAAAAAGCGAACTCTTACAAATTGCATATAATGCAGCGATCTTCCACTAATCATTCTTCTTTCCACTGCTTTGATGCTTGAAGGGATTTCGAGCGCATGGTATCATAGTTACGCTGAAAGTGCCTTCGGGCATTGGCGGTACTGGAAGTGGCTGATACTTTGACGAGTGTGGAGCCGCTTCCTTTCATTTTTCGAGGTTAAGTAATGCATCACCTCTTTATAAGACTGTTTACTGAAGTGACGTTAATTAACTCTGCAAGGTTATTATATAACCTTGCGCTGGTTTTTGTCAAGATAATTTCTATTATTTAATTGATATTTTTTTGTTTACAGGTATATTTTATTTAATTATAAAGGGAGTGATAAATATTATGCTAAAAAACTATCTTCGATATAGAATGGCCGACAAGGAAATGAATGACATTGTCGAATTAATGCAGCTTTCTGGGGTAAGTAGAAATTCGATTAATAAACTCATTCGCAATGAGAATGTGGAAACGATAAAGCTTTCTACACTGATAAAATTGTGTGATGCACTTGAATGTGATCTAGCTGACTTAGTAGAGTATAAATATGAATAGTGTTATAATAAACATTTTGAATTTTATAATGTTGAGATACACACAGTCCTAATATTTTTTACACTGTGTATTTGTTTCGCTGATGCGACTTCATTCTCTTTGCTCGATGCAAAGAGAACGAAGCAAGA
>DAWDUP010000062.1:0-9489 GCA_052346825.1 Candidatus Fimivicinus sp.
GGTATCGGATCATAAGCTTTTGTCCGATTCTACGATTTGCTACGCACAAGATTTAACGTTAGAAGGCCTGCAGGCGGAATGCCTCTATGTAAATGAAAATTATCTTAAAATGGCTGGGATCACACTGCTGAAAGGTAATTTTCCTACAAATGAGCAGGAAATTTTATGTGAGCAGTGGTTTCTAAACGGTCTTGGATTACAGGAAAACGATATGTTGGGTGCCAAAATCCGCCTATCGGGGACAGATTACCGAGTATCCGGCATCATCATTGATCATCAAAGCGAGGATATCATAGACTGCCCTTATACGACGGTGCTCTTTTCTATCAAATATCTCCCAATCCAAACCATAAGCGATGGATTCCGCGTATTCTGTATGACAGGGAGCGAAAATTATCTCCCGGTCCAGCAGGCAATTTCCAGCACGCTTCCTGCCGCGTTCCAAGACAATGTTTTTGAAAATGTAAAATTGCAGATGTATGGGAAAATCAATTCACACGGCTGGCCAGATAGTCTGGATACCAGATTCGCATTCCTGGTTTATCTTCTAATATGGGTGGCTGCCGCTGGGCTCCTTTATACTTTAATTACATTGTGGAATCATCACATAAGACCCCAAGCAGCAATTTACATATCTCTCGGAATTCAAAAGAAAAATATACTAACTGCTTATTATTTATTATTGCTTTTCACATTTTCGATCGCGATCATCATTGTAGTGGGAATCTCCAGCCTTTTCTTTATCTTTCGCGGTGCTTCGCTCCGGACGGGGACCGTATTGCTGCTAACATTCCTATCCAACGTGCTTCTTATGTTTTTTTTATTAATTTGCGGCAGCATCCCGTTTATCCGGTTTGCAAATCGTCCGCTTCTGACAAACTTAGAAAATGCGGCTGGTATTCGGCTGCCAAAAAAGAAACGGAAAAGTGCGCTTAAAAATTCTCAATGTCTGCCAATCCGCTTGGCGCTCATCAACTTGAAAACAATGCGAGGGCGAAGTTTCCTCTTTGTTTTGCTTCTTTCTGTAACGATCCTGGTTTTCCATACAATTACATATGCAATGGCTGCCTTTTCCCAGATTGGTGCACAACCGGAAAACTATGATTACGAATTCAGACCAAGCCATTCGGATGTCTTGTTTATTTCGGACGAAGAAACGCCATACCACCGTTTCTGTACAAGCCTCATGGAAAATAGCCACCTAGCTAGCTTCCCTGTTTTCTATCAGGAAATTGAACTTATGGTTCCTAAAAACAAACTGGATAAAAGCACCTTGCGTAAGCTGGAAAAACAAGATCCTTACTATTCCTATGTTATGGAGAATCCGTCCCTTGAGACAGTTTCCATACCCGCTGTTCTGATTGGAGCAACACAAGAACAACTGCGATTCAATTATCACCTGCTCGACCTGCCTGACAATATACAGACAGAAAACGGCTGCATTGCCCCCCTTTCCAGTCTCTTAACAAGCGGACGAATTCAGTTCAAATGGGAAACCGGAGATCATCTCTCGCTAAAACAATATATCGGAGAAGAGGTTATCCAAAAATCATTGAAAATTGTTCACGTCACCGGGGCAGACGATTACGGCAGCTTAAAAGAACTGCGCTATTCCCCTATCATTTTTGTCAGCCTGCAAACATTTCAAGAGATTACGGGACAAAATGCGCCAAATATGATTTATGTGACCCCGCTCGACGCATCCGGCGCTTCATTCATCCATACAGCAGAAAATGCAGGAATCATGAAAATGACCGATCTGCAGCGGGAAAACGCAGCCATACACAACCAGTTATCCACGGTCCGAATGATAAGCCTTACCGTTTTTTCTTTTCTTTGCCTATTGATCGCGTTAAATATCATGGTTAGCTCCTTAACCCGATACGAAATGATGGCAGGGCAATATGCCATGCTGCAGACGATTGGCATCGCAAAAGAAAAGATCAGGGAGAGTTTTATATTTGAAATATTATTGATTACACTTTGTGCGTTCTTGATTGGCGGCGGTCTGTCGATTGCGGTAAACTATCTTCTTCATCACTTGCTGATTCAAAACTATTCCTATTTCAAATTTTCTATTCCTTGGTCTGCATATGGTTTAACTGCAATTATTTTAACAGCCGTTTCCCTGTTATCTTTTTTGCCGGTATTTATCAGGTTAAAAAAGGACAATATATCCCAACGTTTATCAGTGGCAGATTGAGCGATTGACTGAATTTCAACAATATCATCGCGTCGCTGACGGTAGAGTGAACAGAGCGGCAAAACAAATACGGCAGGAGCCCTGTATTGAACAGCACCCCATGGGTTGGGCATTGTAGCATACTGTCCAGCAAATGGGGTGATTTGTTATGCAAAAGGAGCACAAATAAAGTGATATACAGCTCAGTTCAAAGGATAACGTCATCGAAACCATGCAGGAAGAAAAGCTGAGTTACAAGGCTTACCGCTCGTCCTTCAGCACCATCTCCGCGCAGCGGATCCCATCCACCGCCGCGGACACGATGCCGCCCGCATAGCCTGCGCCCTCGCCGCAGGGGTAAAGCCCCCGGATATTCGACTGGAAGAACTCATCCCGTAAAATCCGCACCGGCGAAGAGGAGCGCGTTTCCGGCGCTGTGAGCACAGCATCCGGCAGGGCGAATCCTTTCAGCTTTTGATCCATCTGCACGAGTGCGCCGCGCATCACCTCAATCACGCGCGCGGGCAGCACCTGTGCGATATCGCCGAGTGCAACGCCTGTCGGGCAGGTCGGGCGCACCGCGCCGAGCTTTTTGGAAGGCCTGTCTGCGAGAAAATCGCCCACGAGCTGGGCAGGCGCGGTATAATCCCCGCCGCCCAGGCGGAAGGCCGCCTGCTCGATCTTTCGCTGATCGTATATCCCCGCCAGCGGATGCGTGCTGGAAAAATGCTGCGGTTCGATCCCAACGAGAATCGCGGAATTTGCGTTTTCCCCATCCCGCGCCCATTCGCTCATCCCGTTGACGACCACGCCGCCCTGCTCGCTCGCCGCGCATACGACCGTCCCACCGGGGCACATGCAGAAGGTGTACATCCCCCTGCCGTGCGGCGGATGGCAGGCCAGCTTATAATCCGCCGCGCCGAGCGCCGGGTGGCCCGCAAAGCGCCCGTACTGCGCGCGATTGATCAGCTCCTGCGGGTGCTCGATACGCGCGCCGACAGAAAAGGGCTTCTGCATCATGTTCACACCCTGCCCATAGAGTGATTCCACCGTATCGCGCGCGGAATGGCCGATGGCGAGGATCACCGCGTCCGTCTCAACATCCTCCTCATGGCCCTGTGCATCCTGATAGGTAACGCCGTGCACCGCGCCGTTGGCAGCGATGACGCGCAGAAGCCGGCTTGAAAACAGGACGGTTCCGCCGAGTGAAACGATCTCTTCCCGCATCGATTTGACGACTGCGCCGAGCCGGTCCGTGCCAATATGAGGCTTTGCGTCATAGAGAATCTCTTGTGGGGCGCCGTGGGATACGAATTCCAGAAAGACCTTACGGCAGCGCACATCCTTGATGCCTGTGGTGAGCTTGCCGTCGGAGAACGTGCCCGCGCCGCCTTCGCCGAACTGGACGTTGGAGCCTTCGTCGAGCACACGGGTGCGCCAGAAATCTTTCACATCCTGCGTGCGGGTATCCACATCCCGTCCGCGCTCGAGCACGAGAGGCCGGTACCCGGCGCGCGCAAGCGTGAGCGCCGCAAACAGGCCCGCCGGGCCGAGGCCTACCACAACAGGGCGCAGAACGGAATCGCGGGCAGCCTGAGGCACCTCATAATGATAAGGCTCGCAGCGCTGTACACGCGGCCCCTTCTGGCGCGATAAAATCTCCTCCTCGCCATCGTTGAGCGTCACATCGACTGAATAGACGAAATAGATGCCCTCATCCTTTTTACGGGAATCGATCGATTTCTTTACCAGCTCCAGCGACTGAATCCGCTTCGGGTCTATTCTCAAAGCCTTCGCCGCAGCCGGATAAAGCGCCTGCGGAACGGCCGCGTCCAGCGGAAGTTTTATTTCATTGACTCTCAGCATGCGATGAACCATCATCCTCTCAAAATCCGGATTGGGTGCCTCAAAATCAAAAGCGAAATTTCCATTCTACCCCTGATCTGAAGTCTGCAATCTGTAATCTGAAATCTGCTTTTCTGCCGCGCTTTTCCCTGCAAGCCTGCCGGACGACCATGCCCATTGCAGATTGAAGCCGCCGCAGCCCGCGTCCACATCAAGCACCTCGCCCGCCGCATAAAATCCCGGCGCGGATAGCGCTTCCATGCTCTCCGGGTCGAAGGCGGAGCGCTGTGCGCCGCCCATGGTCACCTGCGCCGCGGAAAAGCCGCGGGTACCCGTGACGGGGAAGCGCCAAGCCTGGAGGAGATCCGCGACCGCTGCGATCTCAGCTCCATGCAAAGAGCCAATGGGCCGGGAAAGCGGCTCAACGCCCGCCTGTTTCAGCAAAACCTGGCCCACGCGCTTCGGGAGGATCCCGGTGAGCAAGTGCTCCGCGGCAAGAGCTGGGTTTTGCTGGACGCGGGCGGCAAGATAACCGGCCGCCTCCCCGCTCGAAAACGCGGGCAGCAGGTCGAGTGAAGCCTCCATTTGCCGCTGCTTTTCCCGGGAAACGAGCCGGGAGAGCTGCATTGCCGCGATGCCGGAGAGGCCAAATTCCGTAAACTGGATTTCGCCTTGCTGGAAAGCAATCCGTTTTTTCCCTTCATATAGCGAAATTACCGCATGCACGCGCATCCCCCTGAGGGGTTTGACCCGCTTCGGGTCCGCCGTGATCTGCACAAGCGAGGGGGACACCTCTGTCACAGGGAGCTGAAGGGCGCGCAGCAGGGCGTAGCCGGAGCCGTCGGACCCATGCTGGGGCGACGCCTTGCCGCCGCAGGCGAGGATCACCGCGTCTGCACAGATCGACCCGTTGATCAAAAACCGGGGCTTGTCCCTTGTTTTTTGGACGGATTCCACGCGCGAATCGCAATGAAAAACAACGCCCAGCCGTTCCGCTTCAAAACGCAGCACGTCGAGCACGCTCGCCGCCTGGCGGCTCATGGGATAGATGCGGCCTTCCTCCTCTTCCTCACACAAAAGGCCCATAGAGGCGAAAAAAGTCAGCGTATCAGCCACCGAAAAGCGATTCAGGGCAGGACGCACAAAATCCGCCGCCTCGAAATAATCGGGCGGAGAAGCAAACCGATTGGTTAAATTACAGCGGCCGTTACCCGTGGCGAGCAGCTTTTTCCCCACGCGGGGTAACCGCTCCAATACCGTCACCTGACCGGGGACGCCCGCCTGCCGGAAAGCGCGCGCCGCTTCGATTGCGGCGGCAAGACCAGACGCCCCCCCGCCGATTACACAGAGCTCCGGCGGTAGGCCGTGCATCCTATTCTTCATAGCCGTCCTCCTGTTGGGACAGGTAATCATATAAATGCTGGATCGTCTGTGCGCTGACAACATGCTCCATCCGGCAAGCGTCCTCCTCCGCGATCTCAGCCGGTACGCCGAGCGTATTCTGCAGGAAGTGGCGGATCAGCTTGTGTCTGCGAAGCACCTGCGCCGCACGCGTTTCCCCTTCAGGCGTCAGAGCGATTGTGCCATAAAACTCATGATCCAGCAGACCGGCGTCCTTGAGCGTGCCAACAGCGCGGTTGACGCTGGGCTTCGACACCTTCAGTGCCGACGCGAGATCGGTCACACGCACCTCGCCGCCTTTTTGATGCAGGACAAAAATCATCTCAAGATAGTCTTCCAATGAAGCGGAAATATCAGCCATGATCCTACTCCTTCCCCTTCTGCTCCCACGAGCATTTGCCGCAGGAAGCGCAGCCGCCGCCCGCACAGCCTGTGCAACCGGAGCAGCCGCAGCCATCCTTCCCGCGCGCCTGACGCATCTTTTTATAAATCATCAGGCCTACGGCGCAGACGGCCAGAGCCCCGATCAGCAAATCGACGATCCATCCCATATGGAACACATCCTTACTTATTCAAAATACCAGCATCACCAACCGCCCGAGCTGATACACCACAAAGGTGACGAGATAGGCGACTACGGCCTGAAAGCCCAGCGCGATCAGGGTCCATCTGCGCGAATTCATCTCACGGCGGATCGTGGTAACTGCGGCGATACATGGGATAAACAACAGCGCAAAGGTCATGAAGGCATATGCGCTCGCCGGCGTATAGACGGCCTGCAGCGCAGCGGCCAGCCCGGCGCCGCTCGTCCCGTACAGAATGCCGAGTGAGCTTACCACCTGCTCGCGTGCGATCAAGCCGCTCAAAAGCGAAACGCTCGACTGCCAGTCTCCGAAGCCCAACGGCCGAAACAGGGGCGCGATCGCCGTACCAATAAGGCCGAGAATACTCTGAGAGCTGTCCTGTACATGCTGGAAGGAAAAATTAAAATATTGCAGCGCCCAAACGACAACGCTCGCGCCAAGGAGCACGGTACCCGCTTTCGTCAGAAAATCCTTGAGCTTTTCCCATACATGCAGGGAGAGCGTTTTCGCGGTGGGGAGGCGGTAGGGCGGCAGTTCCATCACGAATGGCGCATGCCCGCCCTTGAGCACGGTCTTTTGCAGAAGGAACGCGCACAGGATGGCCACCACAACGCCGAGCAGATAGATCGAGCAAACGGCAAGCCCCCGCGACGCGCCGAAAAAGGCCGCGATAAACAGAGAATAGATCGGCATTTTCGCGCTGCACGACATAAAGGGGATGAGCATAATCGTCAGCCGGCGGTCTTTTTCATTCTCGAGCGTGCGCGAGCTCATCACGGCGGGCACGGAGCAGCCGAAGCCCATCAGCATCGGAACGAACGACTTGCCGGAAAGGCCGATCACATGCAGCGCCCGATCCATGATAAAGGCGGCGCGCGCCATATAGCCGCTGTCTTCCAAAATCGAGAGGAAGAAAAACAGAAGCAGAATCTGCGGCAAAAAGGCAAGCACCGCGCCGAGGCCTGCGATGATTCCGTCACAGACAAGGCCCGTGGCCCAATCCGCTGCACCAATCCCAGTGAGCAGGCCTCTCACCCCGCCCGCCAGCGTCCCGTTGATAAAACCGCCGACCAGATCGCTCAGCCGGGGGCCGAGCGCGCCGAAGGTGATATAGAACACAAGTCCCATGATTGCAAAAAACAGCGGGATCGCGAGATATCTGTTGGTGACGATTTGATCCACCCGGTCGGATACCGTCAGGTGCCCATCCTCATGGCCCTTCTTGACGGCCTTCTGCGTGACGGAGCAGATGAATCGATACTTCTGATCCGCAATGACCATTTCACGGTCGATATGATCCGTTTCCAGCTCCCGGACGATTGATTCCAGGCAGCTGAGCTGCGTATCGCTCAAATTCAGTTTTTCAAGGGTGGGTGCATCCCCTTCGATGAGCTTGACGGCGGACCAGCGCAGCGGCAAATCGTGCTCCTTACAGTTATCCCGGATCAGATCTTCAATCAGCTTCACCGCCTGGCGCACCGCGCCGGTATAGAGATCCGGCGGATCGCCCAGATTGCAGTGGCGATCAAGATGCGTATTGCTCGTCGCATGGATGACCTCGTGCTCCGCCGCATGGATGAGCTTATGTATCCCTGTGCCGCGGCTGGCGGAAATCGGCACAATCGTGATTCCCAGAAGCGCGCTGAGCAGCGGATAGTCAATGGTATCGCCCCGTTTTTCGAGCATGTCGACCATATTCAGCGCGATCACCATCGGGCGGCCGAGCTCCGCGATCTGGAGAGAAAGATAAAGGTTGCGCTCCAGATTGGTCGCGTCTACGATATTAATAATCAAATCGGGCTTTTCATCGATGAGATAATTCCTGGTTACGATTTCCTCCATAGAATAGGGAGAGAGGGAATAAATGCCCGGCAGATCGACGATAGAAGCATCCGTTTCGCTGCCGATGACCTTGCCCTCCTTCTTTTCAACCGTCACGCCGGGCCAGTTGCCGACATACTGGTTGCTGCCGGTAACCGCGTTGAAAAGCGTCGTTTTGCCGCAGTTGGGGTTCCCCGCGAGCGCATAGCGATAGCTCATTTCTAAAACCATCCTCTTTGCAGAATCCATTGGACCCTCTATTTCTCAGAAACTTCAACACGGATATCCTGCGCTTCCGATTTGCGGATACTCAGCTCATATCCCCTGACGTTGATTTCAATCGGATCTCCCATGGGAGCCGTCTTGCGCATAATGATAACTGCACCAGGCGTAATGCCCATATCAATAATGTGGCGGCGCACCGCGCCCGTGCTGCCAAGCCCCGTAACGACGCCCTTCTCCCCAGGGCGCAGCCGGTCAACCGTTTTAATCATACAACACACTTGCCTTTCCCTGATTTCCGTAATTGTTAGCTCAAGCTAAATTATAATATAGCCGGGCTTTCTTTGTCAATTTATCTTTGTATGAAAAGCAGAAAAGGATACGCTGACAAACTAGACAAAATGCAGAAATACGTCGAAGAATGCCGATTGATAGGCGTTTCCGGTTTCAGCTTCCGAAAACCCGGTTGACGAGAAGGCGATTTCGTATTATTATATGAACGTTAGATTGCGTTTATGGATTGCTGTTTTTGTGCAATTTGTTTATCTTTGAGTAGATGCGAGGAGTGTGTGCCTTGAAGGGAATCATTTTAGCCGGAGGGTCCGGTACCCGGCTTTACCCTTTGACGATGGTTACCAGCAAACAATTGCTTCCGGTTTACGATAAACCGATGATCTATTATCCTCTATCGATTCTGATGCTTGCCGGCATCCGGGAAATTCTGATTATTTCCACGCCGGAGGATACGCCAAAATTTGAGGCGCTCATGGGAACCGGAAAGCAATTTGGACTCAAGCTTTCCTACGCCGTGCAGGAGAAGCCCAACGGCCTCGCGCAGGCCTTCATTATCGGTGAGGAATTTATTGGGGACGACAGCGTTGCCATGATTCTCGGCGACAACATTTTCTATGGAAATGGTCTTGGCCATCTGCTCCGTCAGGCAGCCGTCAATCCCGGACGAGCCACAATTTTCGGCTATTATGTGGACGATCCCAGCGCCTTCGGCGTGGTGGAATTCAATAAAAAAGGCGAGCCGATCTCCATTGAGGAAAAGCCTGCGGAGCCAAAGTCGAACTATGCCGTCACCGGGCTCTATTTTTACGACAATCGCGTGGTGGAATTTGCAAAATCTTTGAAGCCCAGCGCACGCGGTGAATACGAAATCACTGACATCAACCGAAAATACCTTGAGCTGGGCGATCTTGACGTCCGGTTTCTCGGGCGCGGCTTTGCATGGCTGGATACCGGCACGGTAGACGCGCTCATGGACGCTGCCAACTTTATCCGCACAGTGGAAAAGCTGCAGGGCATCAAAATCTGCTCACCGGAGGAAATCGCCTATAACAAGCGCTGGATCACCAAAAAGGCGCTGATTGCTTCCGCTGAGAAATACGGGAAGTCCACCTATGGGCAGCATCTGCGCCGTGTGGCGGA
>DAWDUP010000062.1:9499-11631 GCA_052346825.1 Candidatus Fimivicinus sp.
TGGCGGAGGGGAAAATCCTTTATGAAAACGCGCCGGGCAAGCGAGCGCGCCGATGGGGTGCAGACGATGACCCGATGACACATTCCCTTGACTAAGTCGCAAAAGCGTGATTTAATTTTCCACTAAGCGACAATACTATAGAAAGACGAGGCCAGGAATGAACGTAATTCAAACCAAGATCGAAGGGGCCTTTTTTGTAGAACCCGATGTGTTCGGAGACAGCCGCGGCTGGTTCATGGAATCCTATTCCTATGAAAAATACGCCGCCTGTGGCATCCGGGCTCGCTTTTTACAGGACAACCGTTCCCGAACTCAACACAAAGGGACGATCCGCGGCCTACACTGTCAGACCGATCCAAAGGCGCAGAGTAAACTTTTGACCTGTACGCGCGGCGCGATTTTCGACGTTGCGGTCGATATCCGGCAGGGCTCTCCCACCTATCTGAAATGGATCGGTGTCGAGCTGACAGAGGAAAACAAAAAGCAGTTTTTTATCCCAAAGGGCTGTCTACATGGATTTTTGACCCTGACGGACGATGTTGAGGTGGAATATAAGGTGGATGAATATTATGCGCCGGAAAACGACCGGAGCATCCGCTTTGACGACCCTGCCCTCGGCGTAATCTGGGGGCTGCAACATCCGATTCTCTCCGCAAAGGATCAGAGCGCTCCCCTGCTGGACGACAGCGACGTCCGTTTCGTCTACCAGCTGTGAGCAAGATTAGAAAATAGAATCATTATACGGAGCAGCGTTTTCGCCGCTCCTTTTCTCCTATTTTAAAGCAGCCCGATATGTCCTCTTTATTTCAACAATGGGAAGGATCAGATCTATGAAGATTCTGGTAACCGGCGCCAACGGTCAGTTGGGTTATGATGTGCTCAAGGAACTCCACCGGCGTAAAATCCCCTGCCGCGGGATCGACCGGGAGGAATGTGATATTACCAATATGCCGCAGGTGATGCATTGGATGGAGACCTATCTGCCGGATGCCGTCATCCACTGCGCAGCCTATACCGACGTCAACCGTGCGCAAACAGAACAGGCGCTCTGTATGGACATCAATTACCGCGGCAGCGCCAACATTGCGGCGGCGGCCAATAAGACAGGCGCAAAGCTCGTCTATATCAGCACGGACTATGTTTTCGGGGCATCGAACGACCGGCCGCTCCACATTTATGACGATAAAAAACCGCTAAACGTTTATGGAGAGACCAAATTGAGCGGGGAAAACAGCACGCGGATATTATGCCCACGCTCCTTTATTGTCCGAATCTCCTGGGTATTTGGGATCAACGGTTCCAATTTTGTAAAAACGATGTTGCGGCTCGGCCGGGAAAAAGAGGAAATCTGCGTGGTAAACGACCAGATCGGTTCCCCCACCTATACGGCGGATCTTGCACCCCTTCTGTGCGACATGGCGCTCACAGAGCGCTTTGGCACCTATCACGCGACCAACGAGGGCTATTGCAGCTGGTATGAATTTGCAAGTGAAATCATGCGTATCACGCGCCTTCCCGCCAAGGTGATTCCTGTTTCCACAGCGGAATATTCCAGCGCGGCTGCCCGCCCCCTCAATTCCCGCCTTTCCAAAGAGAGTCTGGATGAAGCAGGTTTTGCAAGACTGCCGCACTGGCGTGACGCTTTACAGCGGTATCTCTCCGAACTGGCGATCGCAGAGGAAGAGGGAATTATTAAGGCGTTTTAAAAAGAACGAGCGCGTTGCAGCCTGTCGAAAAAGGCATATCGTTTTGTCAAAATGCACGAGAACAATTTCGTAACATTTCTCTGTTGCGCTTTCCTTTTCTGATCACCTTGACAAGGGAAGAAGAAATTGGAACGCGCTCAGGCCGCGCGGGCCCTTCCTTTTCCGTTCGGCCGGAAAAGGAAGCAAAAGGGGCCGTTTTGCACGGCACGTCGGCAGCGGTGAATCTGAGACGTGATGAAAAAATCCCCTCACGAGCCACGCAGTGAGCAAAGCGCTATGCTGCCTCGGCCTTCCGTCAGCGGTTACGCTGACAAAGGCAGGGTGTGAGAACTGTGTGTGGTGGTCAAATGGACCGGCTGCGCAGCAGCTTTCTGTGTGCCAAAAATGGTTCCATACAAATCAACTAGCACTGACAACTTTCTGCGG
>DAWDUP010000063.1:0-11585 GCA_052346825.1 Candidatus Fimivicinus sp.
CCTGCCTCGCTCAGCTCGAGCAGCTTGAGCACTGCCTGCGCGCCTTCGTCATCGCGCCGAGCCGCCCCCTGCCCACGAGCTGGATGTGCAAGGATCCCGCCCGCATGCAGGAAACCTATGAAATCGGACGAAAGGACGCACTTGAAGCGTTGCGCAAGGGGCTTACAAAAGCATTTTGAATCTTCTGGTACAAGGCCGCCTGCACGGGGATCCCTCCATGCAGGCTTCCTAATTTCCAAGATGATGCGTTGAAAAAATGTTTCTAACTGATAAGCGTCTTTTACCCCTGTCCGATTTATAAAACAATCCCCTAAAAATTCTATTTTTAACATCTCTTTTGTGATCTGGTATAGCCTTACTCCCTGCCAGATCTACATCTTAGAATCCTGAGTGGCGATATGCTTCTGCATGATCTGCGCAAGGCGTTTCATATATGGAGCAAGGGCAGTATCGTCCATTGCGCATACCTCCTCTAATGTGACCCACTGATAGCTATCGTGTTCGTCCAGATCAAGCACAATTTTCTTTTTTCCAACAACGCTGCAGGTATAAAATAATGTTGTAAACACCTTGTCCTTTTTTTGGTCGTAATTGGAAGTCTCATAGACGATTTCATGAATTTCAACCTTCAGGCCAACTTCCTCCATTGTTTCCCTGACAGCTGCATCCCTAGGCATTTCCCGCGGTTCAACGGTCCCTCCCGGGATATCCCACTGTCCACCCAAAAAATTTGCTTTTCCCCTCTTGATCATCGTCCGCTTGAGTATCAGGAGCTTTCTGTTTTCATCCATGATAACCGCATGTGCAATTAATCCGTTCATCATCTCACCTTACGATCTCCGATCATGCCCTTTTGAAAAATTACGCCACTTCAAATCATTTTAGAATCACAATCTAAAAAGCGAGTGTTCTTACAGCTTTTCAAATGCTATAAGACCACTCGCATTGGTTGCGGAGGAAGGATTTGAACCAACGACCTTCGGGTTATGAGCCCGACGAGCTACCAGACTGCTCCACTCCGCGATATTTATTTCGCCCTCGTTTAAGTGCTTATTTATTATAAATGACTCTGTTTAAAAAAGCAAGCCTTTTTTCGCTTAAATTCTTACAATGTTCTGCATGAATATCCTTTTCATTTTAGGCACAATCACAATCTTCGCAGGAGTCACTCCTATCATTGGCTTGTTTTTCGAATATAATACTTTTACAATAGAGATCGTAATGATCAAGTTCACATCACAAATATTCATAAGTCAGATATGTTTAGGCGGCTCGGGGATCTCTTCTTCCCTTGCTGTCACAGGCGGCTTTGTTTTGTTACTCGCTGTGCTTCGTAATAAAAAATGTATAGCATCGGTGAACAGGGGCAGCAACGGTTTTGAGGGCATATTGCCGCACGGCTACGCTCTCTCGCTGCTTTTTATTCTACTACGCCTCATGAAATTTTTTCAAAAAAATATATTGACTTTCTTCAAGAAATCGGATATTATATTCAAGTGCCTTATCACTCTACAAAAAGTGCTGAAATGATCCATTAGCTCAGTTGGCAGAGCACTTGACTTTTAATCAAGGTGTCCGGAGTTCGAATCTCCGATGGATCACCAAAAGGGTGCAGATACGAGAAAAAGCTTGTATCTGCGCCCTTTTTCTATCTTTTCATGAGGTTGTCAAGCGGGCTGTAAGAATGAAAATTGACTGCCAATTTCGAAGGAATCAAGTGCACATACCGCTTGACCATTTCAAGCGACGTATGGCCAAGAATTTGCTGGAGACTGTAAATGTCCCCGCCGTTCTCCAAGTACCTAGTTGCGAAGGTGTGGCGCAAAAGGTGAGGTTTCAGGCGGGGGATATTTGCCCTGCCTTTCAGCTTGCGGAAAAGGTCCTTCACGGCGTCCTGTTTAAGGGGAATCAAGGTGTCTGTTACGAATAAAGGCGTCTTTTCGGGTAAGGGAGGAAGGCGGGAGAGATACCGAAGCAGGGCCTTTTTGCTTTGCAATCCGATCGGAACCATGCGCTGTTTGTTTCCTTTGCCGTTGACGATCAGATACCCTTCCGGGATATGGATGCGGCTGGGTTCCAGCGTCACAACCTCATTGAGCCGAAGGCCGCTGTCCAGCATCAAAGCACAGATACAGTAATTCCGGCACCCTATGAAGGTATGAAGATCGAAGCAGGAAAACAGACGCTTCACTTCCTCATCCGTTAGGACGTCGATTGTTTTCCGCTGTGCCTTTGGAAGCTTGAACCGCTCCGGGAGGTTTTCATTTAAATAGCCCTCTGTATAGCACCAAGTCAAAAAGGCGCGCAGGGCCCGGATATATGTCTGTATCGTTGTAGTGGTGATTTCCTGCCCTTTCAGATGCAGATAATACCCTTTGCAATCAGAAAGGGAAAGGCCCTCTACGGGCCTTGTAGTGTCCCCTATGTAGATCGAAAAGAAACCGAGACAGCGCTTGTAATAGATGACTGTGTTCGGAGAATTGCCCCGTATCTGCTGATCAATCAAAAATTCTTCTATGGTGTTTTGCAAAGTCATCGTATCGCCTCCTATTCGATTTCTGTAAAGTCAAGCTGTTTCCCCTGTGTTTCAGTAGGGGGCGGATTTTCCGAAAAGATATCAAATTCGGGAAGAACTTCAACAAGAGAGTTTTCCGCAAGCTCTTTCAAAGTTTCGTAATCGGAATATTCCTCCATAGGTTGCTGAAATTCTCTGTACTTGCCATCCTCATCAATAAAATGATATATCACAAAGTTAATGCGCCTAAATAATTGCTTCATGGTATCTAAATCAAGATTATCACGCACCATATTTCGGTAAACCCTCTCAGGAGGAAGAATGCTTGAAATATGAACCTCTGTCCATAATGGGAGAGTATTTACATATCGAGCATGCAAAGGCATCTTGTAACCCTGTAAAATCTTCATCAGAGTACCAAACTGAATTTGACCTCTAAATTCATCCATAAAAAGAACCGGCTCCCCGCAATAATCGTCAAGACCGCCATTATCAAAATCAGAATATACATAAACCTGACCTTCTCCTAATTCATCAACCAGACGCTTTAAAGAAAATGTTTTTCCGGTTCCGCTTTCTCCAACATGCCAGTAAACATTAATTTTCCTGAGAATAGGAGTTTCTTTTTCTCTCTTACGAAAATAACCTTTTCTAATCATCGATTCATACCGCCTGAAAGAAAAAGACATATCCATAATTTGATTTGGAGAAAAACCCTGCTCAATTAAATCTTCTATGACTTCAAAGTCTTTTCGCGCGCCCTGATTTCCTTTAATTTCTCCATGACGAGCAACATAAAGAACTTGTTCGCCTTTCTCCTGAAACTTTCCTTTTTTCTGAATATAATCCTCAGCCTGTTCTTTTGTGCCTTTCGTTGGTTCAAGATGTGCCTTAGGATAAGCTTTTTTTAAGGAAGAGAAACGAGCCTTGTTAGAATCCTCTAAAACCATATGTAAATGAATCAACCCATCAGCAGAAATACAATAAGACACCGCGCCTGTTCTGGTAGGATAATCCTTCACCCATTCTTTAAGAACCTGTTCTGCAATGTCTTGTGGCTCTCCTGAATAGATATCCTGTGGATTGTTCAAAACACAAAACCAGCTTCTAGCACTTTCTTTACCATCCAATACGGAATCACCTCCTATCAATTTGTCCCAGAAGTTAAATTTTCAAATTTGTCCCAGAAGTTAATATGTTTTTTCTTCTAAAAATCAGAAAAATAACGTAGTCACAAGGAAAAACTTGTCCCAGAAGTTAATAAATATTTTTTTGTCCCAGAAGTTGTCCCAGGGGGGTATGGGACAAAATTTTCCTTGTAGCTACGGGCTTTTTTCACACTTTGTCCCATGTCCCAGAAGTTGGGGGTAATACTAACCCCAACTTCTGAACACCAAAGAGCGCCGGAGGGGGTGCCCCCCGACCGGGGCGGCATCCCCCCTCCGCGCTTCCGGCTGTCCTCT
This sequence comes from Candidatus Fimivicinus sp., assembly GCA_052346825.1. Taxonomy (GTDB): domain Bacteria; phylum Bacillota; class Clostridia; order Oscillospirales; family Acutalibacteraceae; genus Fimivicinus. The sequence goes on from DAWDUP010000063.1 coordinate 3,979, forward strand.
CTCATGCCTGACCAAAACTAATTTCAATTTTCAAATGTACCTTTTTGACGAGCATCCTCTATTTCCTTCACACGATCAGTAATAGCAACTGACAGAAATTCAACTGATTCATATTTAAAAGAAGAAATTATTGCATCATTGCGAGTATCAGCCAAAACCAAATCAAGCAGATAAACATAAAAATTTAAATCGCATAAAACCCTGTCCAATCCATCCATAAAACAAACGAAATCATTTTCTTTCATTGGTTTACACTCCTTCATTTTCTTCTTGCAGGAATGCCCCAATTGCGGTATACTTGCTTCGAACGCAACAGGGGCCTTCCCTTGTGCGGGTGTCTGATAGCTTGACTTTCTTTACCCGGAGAGCAGGCTATTTTTTTTGTGCCTTTTCGGCCTGTACCTCCTCTCTCATCAAGACATTTTCAACTCCTGTTCGTCAATGCCATTCTCACGGAACCAATTCAAGACTTCATCCAGATCATAGCGGACGATTTTCGCGCCGAGGCGGATAAAAGGCATACCATCCTGACGACACTTCCAGAGAAAAACACGCTCGACTTTCAGGGCGGAACAGAGTTCCTGTTCGGTCAATAGAGACATTTCAAAAACCTCCGATTCAGAATTTGATGTTTATTGCAACAAAATCATGATACCATAGCTTATCAACGTTGTCAACAAATTTTCTATGTTTAACAACATTTTTTAAAACGCAAAAAACCAAAGGGTATCAATAGCAAAGCAAATATTTTATAATAATCTAAAGGTGATAATTATGAGATATAACGCAACAATTAAGTATGAAGATAAAACAGTCACAATCAAAGTAACGAATAAAATATTAGAAGGCACATTCGATCTACCAGAATTTTTAAAACTGGTACGTAATTCAAGAAACCATACAATTCAGATAACGCATATGCTAACCGATTTTGAAACCCAAGATTGCGAAGATTACGAAACAGGAAAACAGCGAATTCCAAAAGACTATTTAAAATGCTTTGCTCCGCGTTATGGCTTACCAATGAAAATATCACAGTTGGGATATGACGAAGAAGAAGAAACAAAAAGCAAATTAGCCATAAGGCTAAAAGAATTACGATTAAATCACGAAATACCCCAAATAATTTTTGCAAATGAAATTGGTGTAGCACGATCTACTTACGCATGCTACGAAACAGGAAAAAACGAACCAGATATCTACACTCTGATCAAGATTGCAGACTATTACAAAGTGTCATTAGATTACTTAGTAGGGAGATATTAACCTTAGCTTAATTCTAGCAACATCCATTTTTTATTTCCCCCCACTTTGCCCGAAAAGATAAAAAAAGATGGTGCAAAAGCACCATCTAAAAATGCAATTAGGGCAGGCTGAGCGCTGGAACCACATTGCAAGCACTCATGAAATCGGTGCTTTTCGCCCGTCTCCATATGCTACGAAAGGATGGCTCCTGCCGGGCGAAAAGATCATATTGCCGATCTGGGCGGCAAACACCTGCATCCCCATTAGCAACACAAGGCCCAGCCCCAAAACAACCATTGCGGCCCCAATGCAACAAAAAAAAGCGCGGGACATTCCCGCGCATAGTTTCAACAAATCACTGCTTTTAATCAAGGTGTCCGGAGTTCGAATCTCCGATGGATCACCAAAAGGGTGCAGATACGAGAAAAAGCTTGTATCTGCGCCCTTTTTCTATCTTTTCATGAGGTTGTCAAGCGGGCTGTAAGAATGAAAATTGACTGCCAATTTCGAAGGAATCAAGTGCACATACCGCTTGACCATTTCAAGCGACGTATGGCCAAGAATTTGCTGGAGACTGTAAATGTCCCCGCCGTTCTCCAAGTACCTAGTTGCGAAGGTGTGGCGCAAAAGGTGAGGTTTCAGGCGGGGGATATTTGCCCTGCCTTTCAGCTTGCGGAAAAGGTCCTTCACGGCGTCCTGTTTAAGGGGAATCAAGGTGTCTGTTACGAATAAAGGCGTCTTTTCGGGTAAGGGAGGAAGGCGGGAGAGATACCGAAGCAGGGCCTTTTTGCTTTGCAATCCGATCGGAACCATGCGCTGTTTGTTTCCTTTGCCGTTGACGATCAGATACCCTTCCGGGATATGGATGCGGCTGGGTTCCAGCGTCACAACCTCATTGAGCCGAAGGCCGCTGTCCAGCATCAAAGCACAGATACAGTAATTCCGGCACCCTATGAAGGTATGAAGATCGAAGCAGGAAAACAGACGCTTCACTTCCTCATCCGTTAGGACGTCGATTGTTTTCCGCTGTGCCTTTGGAAGCTTGAACCGCTCCGGGAGGTTTTCATTTAAATAGCCCTCTGTATAGCACCAAGTCAAAAAGGCGCGCAGGGCCCGGATATATGTCTGTATCGTTGTAGTGGTGATTTCCTGCCCTTTCAGATGCAGATAATACCCTTTGCAATCAGAAAGGGAAAGGCCCTCTACGGGCCTTGTAGTGTCCCCTATGTAGATCGAAAAGAAACCGAGACAGCGCTTGTAATAGATGACTGTGTTCGGAGAATTGCCCCGTATCTGCTGATCAATCAAAAATTCTTCTATGGTGTTTTGCAAAGTCATCGTATCGCCTCCTATTCGATTTCTGTAAAGTCAAGCTGTTTCCCCTGTGTTTCAGTAGGGGGCGGATTTTCCGAAAAGATATCAAATTCGGGAAGAACTTCAACAAGAGAGTTTTCCGCAAGCTCTTTCAAAGTTTCGTAATCGGAATATTCCTCCATAGGTTGCTGAAATTCTCTGTACTTGCCATCCTCATCAATAAAATGATATATCACAAAGTTAATGCGCCTAAATAATTGCTTCATGGTATCTAAATCAAGATTATCACGCACCATATTTCGGTAAACCCTCTCAGGAGGAAGAATGCTTGAAATATGAACCTCTGTCCATAATGGGAGAGTATTTACATATCGAGCATGCAAAGGCATCTTGTAACCCTGTAAAATCTTCATCAGAGTACCAAACTGAATTTGACCTCTAAATTCATCCATAAAAAGAACCGGCTCCCCGCAATAATCGTCAAGACCGCCATTATCAAAATCAGAATATACATAAACCTGACCTTCTCCTAATTCATCAACCAGACGCTTTAAAGAAAATGTTTTTCCGGTTCCGCTTTCTCCAACATGCCAGTAAACATTAATTTTCCTGAGAATAGGAGTTTCTTTTTCTCTCTTACGAAAATAACCTTTTCTAATCATCGATTCATACCGCCTGAAAGAAAAAGACATATCCATAATTTGATTTGGAGAAAAACCCTGCTCAATTAAATCTTCTATGACTTCAAAGTCTTTTCGCGCGCCCTGATTTCCTTTAATTTCTCCATGACGAGCAACATAAAGAACTTGTTCGCCTTTCTCCTGAAACTTTCCTTTTTTCTGAATATAATCCTCAGCCTGTTCTTTTGTGCCTTTCGTTGGTTCAAGATGTGCCTTAGGATAAGCTTTTTTTAAGGAAGAGAAACGAGCCTTGTTAGAATCCTCTAAAACCATATGTAAATGAATCAACCCATCAGCAGAAATACAATAAGACACCGCGCCTGTTCTGGTAGGATAATCCTTCACCCATTCTTTAAGAACCTGTTCTGCAATGTCTTGTGGCTCTCCTGAATAGATATCCTGTGGATTGTTCAAAACACAAAACCAGCTTCTAGCACTTTCTTTACCATCCAATACGGAATCACCTCCTATCAATTTGTCCCAGAAGTTAAATTTTCAAATTTGTCCCAGAAGTTAATATGTTTTTTCTTCTAAAAATCAGAAAAATAACGTAGTCACAAGGAAAAACTTGTCCCAGAAGTTAATAAATATTTTTTTGTCCCAGAAGTTGTCCCAGGGGGGTATGGGACAAAATTTTCCTTGTAGCTACGGGCTTTTTTCACACTTTGTCCCATGTCCCAGAAGTTGGGGGTAATACTAACCCCAACTTCTGAACACCAAAGAGCGCCGGAGGGGGTGCCCCCCGACCGGGGCGGCATCCCCCCTCCGCGCTTCCGGCTGTCCTCTCTCATGCCTGACCAAAACTAATTTCAATTTTCAAATGTACCTTTTTGACGAGCATCCTCTATTTCCTTCACACGATCAGTAATAGCAACTGACAGAAATTCAACTGATTCATATTTAAAAGAAGAAATTATTGCATCATTGCGAGTATCAGCCAAAACCAAATCAAGCAGATAAACATAAAAATTTAAATCGCATAAAACCCTGTCCAATCCATCCATAAAACAAACGAAATCATTTTCTTTCATTGGTTTACACTCCTTCATTTTCTTCTTGCAGGAATGCCCCAATTGCGGTATACTTGCTTCGAACGCAACAGGGGCCTTCCCTTGTGCGGGTGTCTGATAGCTTGACTTTCTTTACCCGGAGAGCAGGCTATTTTTTTTGTGCCTTTTCGGCCTGTACCTCCTCTCTCATCAAGACATTTTCAACTCCTGTTCGTCAATGCCATTCTCACGGAACCAATTCAAGACTTCATCCAGATCATAGCGGACGATTTTCGCGCCGAGGCGGATAAAAGGCATACCATCCTGACGACACTTCCAGAGAAAAACACGCTCGACTTTCAGGGCGGAACAGAGTTCCTGTTCGGTCAATAGAGACATTTCAAAAACCTCCGATTCAGAATTTGATGTTTATTGCAACAAAATCATGATACCATAGCTTATCAACGTTGTCAACAAATTTTCTATGTTTAACAACATTTTTTAAAACGCAAAAAACCAAAGGGTATCAATAGCAAAGCAAATATTTTATAATAATCTAAAGGTGATAATTATGAGATATAACGCAACAATTAAGTATGAAGATAAAACAGTCACAATCAAAGTAACGAATAAAATATTAGAAGGCACATTCGATCTACCAGAATTTTTAAAACTGGTACGTAATTCAAGAAACCATACAATTCAGATAACGCATATGCTAACCGATTTTGAAACCCAAGATTGCGAAGATTACGAAACAGGAAAACAGCGAATTCCAAAAGACTATTTAAAATGCTTTGCTCCGCGTTATGGCTTACCAATGAAAATATCACAGTTGGGATATGACGAAGAAGAAGAAACAAAAAGCAAATTAGCCATAAGGCTAAAAGAATTACGATTAAATCACGAAATACCCCAAATAATTTTTGCAAATGAAATTGGTGTAGCACGATCTACTTACGCATGCTACGAAACAGGAAAAAACGAACCAGATATCTACACTCTGATCAAGATTGCAGACTATTACAAAGTGTCATTAGATTACTTAGTAGGGAGATATTAACCTTAGCTTAATTCTAGCAACATCCATTTTTTATTTCCCCCCACTTTGCCCGAAAAGATAAAAAAAGATGGTGCAAAAGCACCATCTAAAAATGCAATTAGGGCAGGCTGAGCGCTGGAACCACATTGCAAGCACTCATGAAATCGGTGCTTTTCGCCCGTCTCCATATGCTACGAAAGGATGGCTCCTGCCGGGCGAAAAGATCATATTGCCGATCTGGGCGGCAAACACCTGCATCCCCATTAGCAACACAAGGCCCAGCCCCAAAACAACCATTGCGGCCCCAATGCAACAAAAAAAAGCGCGGGACATTCCCGCGCATAGTTTCAACAAATCACTGCTTTTAATCAAGGTGTCCGGAGTTCGAATCTCCGATGGATCACCAGGTGAGCCCACAAACAACGTTTGCGTTGTTTGTGGGCTTTTGCTTAACATGCCTTTTTTAATAAAATTACCTTAGGCACATAAAAATGATTGATTTTTATGTGTTTCCGACAAACTTCGAAAGCTCTTAGGCCCAAGTTCCACGGCTCTCCACAACACTCACTCTCCACATATATGAACAAGGGGCAATTATTTCCGTTGTGATATAAGAGATAACTCAAGATATCTCAATGCATCCGGCGAGCGGCTATTTTTTAAAATTTTCACCATTCCCCACGCGCCCAAAAATTGGCCCATTTCTCAGTTTACTCAGTATATTTTAAAATATTTTCTTTACTTTTCTTTACCTGTTTTATATAATAGCAACAAATCGGATAAAAAAGGGGCAATGAAAATGCTAAAACGTTTATTCTCCCTCCTCCTCGCCCTGTTTACGGGTATGTGGAATTTAATCGCCATCTGTTGCGGCGCCGGCGTTGCGTGGGGGCCGAAGATCGATCTGGATAAATTTGAACTGACTTTTGAGGATAACTTCGACGGCGACCGGCTCGACACGACCAGATGGACCACTAAAAAATATTGGAACAATGATCACGATTATATCCGCCAGGGCGGCTTCTGGGACCCTGAGCAGATCACTGTTAGCGACGGCACACTGAAAATCACCACCGAATATAAGGAAAACGGTAAATACGGCCCCGGCTATTACACGGGCATGCTCAACACGAAAGGCCTCTTTGAGCAGACACACGGCTATTTCGAAATCCGTTGCATCCTGCCAAAGGCCGAGGGCATGTGGTCTGCTTTCTGGATGCTGTGCGACTCTATGGCAGATGTAACAGACGGCGGGCGCAATGGTGCGGAGATCGATATCTACGAATCCGCGAATTATCAGGATTGGAAAATCCGTAATAGCGTTTCCCATGCCGTCCACGTCGACGGTTACGGAAGCGACCTAAAAAGCGAGGGCCAGGGGTATACGCTTGCGAAGCGCCCGTACGATGAATTCAACACCTACGGCCTTGAGTGGAATGAAGCGGAATACATTTTTTATGTAAACGGCCGTGTCGCGGCGCGCACCAGCTTCCAGGGCACGCCGATGGTGCCGGAGTTTATGATCATCTCCTGTGAGGTCGGCGGCAGCGGCGGCGTTGCGGGCGACAGCTGGGCGGGCAACATAGCGAACAATAAAGAGGGAAATATTCCTGCCCAGATGACGGTGGACTATGTCCGCGCGTATGCCTATAAATAAAACAGGCAGGCTGAATGTCAACAAAACGCGGTGCGAAACAGTTTGTTCCGCACCGCTCATTTTTCTTCCATTCATTTGCATTCGTGCCGCACGAAATCGCACCCAGGTCTATTCACGGTTCAGCCATGAGGCGATTCTTCTACCAAATAGCCCGACACCACATATTTCTCTCCGTCCGATATGGCCACATCCACCGTCAACGTCGGCACCATCAGGGCTTCAAGCTGCCCCGGTGAAAGCATCGGGCGGCTGACATGATGCGCCGCGCCGGCGTGATGACTGTGCAGTGCTTCTAGGCTCATACTGTGAGCCACGGTCAGCCGGCCGCCAGGCGCCAAAAGCTCCGCCAGGCGCGCCACCAGCCGGGCTGGATCTTCAAAATGCGGAAAGGCGTTGTAGACCACACAGCAATCGTACCGGCGTGGCAGCTCCACCGTTTCTATATCGCCGCAGAGCACCTCCACGCGGGGGTCGTGCAGCTTGGTTGCGGCAATGCGGGCCATCTCCGGCGAGATATCCACGCCTGTCACGCGGGAAACGCCACGGGCCAGATAGTCCGGGAAGAGCACGCCCGTACCGCAGGCTACATCCAATACCGATACGCCGGGCTTTATGCCGGCCACATCCAAAATAAAACCAATTTTCTCATCGTCCCGGATGGTGCCCGCATCCCACCCCGG
>DAWDUP010000064.1:0-3302 GCA_052346825.1 Candidatus Fimivicinus sp.
CGGCGCTTTTGCTCTGCCTGCTCGCGCCGCGTTTCCTGAAGGGGAGACCAACCTGCGGCGCGTTTATTCAGGGTGTTTTCCGCAGCAATTTTCTCCTGCTTGGCCTGCCGCTTGCGATCAATCTTTTCGGTGAGGATCACGTGGCGGCCATCTCCATGCTGCTGCCCTTTGTGATTATGGAGTTCAATTTCCTTGCCGTCGTGATCCTCACGCTTTTCCGGGAATCTGACGAAGGGGGGCGGCAAAAGCTCCATATCGGGCGTGCCGCGCTGGATGTGATTCAAAATCCGCTGATCATCGCTTCCTTCCTCGGCATGCTCTTTTCCGTTTTTCAGATCCCATTACCGCTCTTTCTGAGCCGCGCTGTGGGGGATATCGGGCAGATCGCAACGCCGTTTGCCTTGCTTCTGCTGGGTGGACAATTTGACTGGAAACGGCTCAAGGGTAACCTTTGCCTGGCAAGCGTTGCAACGGTGCTGCGCCTTGTGGTTGTTCCCGCCATCTTCGTAGCCTTGGGCGTATGGCTCGGCTTCCGTGGGGAGGAATTGGGCGCGATTCTGATCGTCTTTTGCGCGCCGACGGCGATTTCCAGCTATGTGATGGCGCAGAATATGGGCAGCGACGATGTGTTGGCCGGGCAGCTGGTGCTGACGACAACCCTGTTTTCGAGCGTCACCATCTTTTTATGGGTAACGGTCTTACGCGCCTTACAGCTGATTTAGCGCGCAGCTTCCGTCCGCGCGCTGTCATATTTAGAAAACAGATACAGGAGGTAATGCAGGATGATCCGCCATATTGTTATGTGGAAATTCAAAGAAGTGGCCGAAGGGGTGCCCAAAGAGGAAAATCTGCGCAAAGTAAAGGGGCTGCTCGAGGCGCTCCCGGAAACGATCCCTTTCATCCGCCGGATGGAAGTGCATCTCAATGAAAATCCCAATCCGAAAAACTATGATGCGGTGCTCATCAGCGAATTCGATTCCATGGAGGATCTTGCCGCCTACACGTCTCATCCGGAGCATCGGAAAATTTCTGCCTTTGTGGCAAAGTGCAGGGAAGGCCGTGCTAGCGTAGATTATGCAATTTGAATAGAAATGACGCAAAAAAATACGATATGTTGATATGTTGAAAATGTTTTTTGTAGAAATATAAACAGAATTGGAATTCAATGGGATTTATAGATTTTTTATTCTGCATTCAAAAAATGTGCAGGAAAACGAAGTTTTGGGATCAAAGCCCTCGACTTTTTTGGTGATATGTGATAAACTATAACCATATTTTTGAGAAGAGAGGGAGTTGAATCCAACACATGAAAGCGACAGAAGACATTCAGAATTACAAGGCCAAGGTCAAGGAATGTGTCAATTATTGCGTCAAGGAGATCAAGTATATCTGCAATGAGGTCGGCGGCCGTGAGTCTGGTAGCCCCGCGGAGCGCAAAGCGCAGGAGCACATGGCGGATGAACTGCGCAAATATACCGACAGCGTGGAATTCGAGGAGTTTGACCTGCACCCGAAGGCGTTTATGGGCTGGGTCATCATCGTCGGCATCTGCATGATCGCCAGCGTGATCCTGTATAATCTTGGGTTTGCATTGATTTCTCTGATCCTGACGCTGGTGGGTGCGATCTGCATGATCGCAGAATTTTTAATGTATAAGGAATTTCTTGATCCATTTTTCCCAAAACGGACTTCTGCAAACGTCATTGCGGTGCGCAAGCCGCAGGGTGAGGTCAAGCGCCGTATCATCTTCAACGGGCACTGCGACTCTGCCTATGAATGGCGCTATACATACCTCGGCGGCGGCCATCTTCTCGTAGCTGTGATCGCGATTGCAATCGTGGGCCTGGTCGTCACCCTCGTCTGCGAGATCGCTGCGGTTGCCACCGGCCATGCGATGACTGCATTTGACGGCGGATTCTGGAAGATCATGGGCTATGTGCAGCTGGTCTGGATTCCGTCCTATATCTCAATTTTATTCTTTACCCATTGGAAGCTCGTTGTTCCCGGCGCGAACGACAACCTGACCGGTTGCGTCAACGCGATGGCCGTGATGAAGTATCTGTCCGACAATGATATTCGCTTTGAAAATACGGAAGTCCGGGCGGTGCTGACCGGTTCGGAGGAGGCGGGCCTGCGCGGCGCGAAGGCGTATGCCAAAAAGCATCACGACGAATGCCTGCAAACCGAAACGATCTTTATCGGCTACGACACCATGCGCGATTATGACGATATGGCGATTTACAGCCGCGATATGACCGGTACGGTCAAGAACGATATCCGCGTGTGCAATCTGATGAAGAAGGCCGGCGAATACGCGGGGCTCGACCTGCCCTTCAAGAGCGTTTTCTTCGGCTCCTCAGACGCGGCTGCGATCTCTCAGGCCGGCATTCCCGGCGCGACCTTCGCCGCGATGGATCCGACGCCGGCGCGCTATTACCACACCCGTCTGGATACGGCGGACAATCTCGACCCCAAAATGATCGAGGCAGGCCTCAATCTGGCCCTGGAAACCGCTTATCTCTTTGATAAAGAGGGCTTGAAAGAGAGCTATTGATTGTTTGAGCCGTCGAAGCCCATCCTGCGACGGCGTGGGTTCTTTTATGAGCAAAGGCTGGACACTACCCTCCGGGGCGGTTTCGGATTTCATTTTGTGCTGGAAGGCGGGCAAATCCATCTTCGGCAATGTCGATGACTGAGGCTGGGGATGCAATTTGAACGGTGCCGGACGGCCTCAAAGAGAGGGTTGTTATAATTTTTAGCTAAGGGAGAGGAAAACATGGCAGAGACGACGACTGAAAAAAGCACGATCCTGAAATACATGACGGACGGCATCCGCTATGTATGCGAGCACTACAAAAACCGTGCGCCCGGCACGGAGAGCGAGCGCAAGGCGCAGGAATTTTTCCGGGATGAGCTCAAAAAGTACGCAGACGAGGTCGAAATGGAAGACTTTGACCTGCATCCGCATGCGTTTATGGGATTCATCATTCTGGCAGGGCTCTTTTCGCTGATATCCGTGTTTATGTATTGGTTGGCTCCGAAAGGGATGGTATTCCCAATCATCGGCATGGCATTGACCTTTGTATCGATCCTGATGTTTATCTTTGAATTTTTGATGTACCGCTCGTTTGTGGACTTTTTGTTCCCCAAGCGCGTGTCGCGCAACGTGATGGCGCGCCGCAAGCCGTCCGGCGAGGTCAAGCGCCGCATCATTTTCGGCGGCCATGCGGATGCTGCGTTTGAATGGACGTTTTCGCTCCACGGGCAGCTTGCGGCTCTGGTACCGGTTATTGGAGGCGCGA
>DAWDUP010000064.1:3312-8598 GCA_052346825.1 Candidatus Fimivicinus sp.
CGCGATCATCAGCATGTTCACCCTCTTCGGCTTCAATCTGGCAGCGGCCATCCATTCCGCGGGCGGCTCGTTTGAGATGGCGGGCGCATGGAAGGTGCTCGGCATCATTGCGCTGTGCCTGATTCCATTCTGCATTCTGATTCTGTTCTTCATCAACTGGCGCGTCATCGTTGACGGTGCAAACGATAACCTTTCCGCCTGCTATATTGCGATTGCAGTGCTCAAGCAGATGGCTGATCAGGACTTCCGCTATGAAAATACCGAGGTTTGCTGCCTGATCTCCGGCTCCGAGGAGGCTGGCCTGCGCGGCGCAAAGGCATATGCGAAGCGGCACAAGGAGGACCTACAGGACGTGGAGACTGTCTATGTGGCAATGGACACGATGCGTGAGGTGGAGCAGATGCAGGTTTACACGAAGGGCTGCACCTGGACGGTACGCGACAGCGAAGCGGTCGGCGACTTGATCCACGAGGCGGGTGTTAATGTCGGCATCGACATGCCGCGTGCAGAGATTTATCCCGGCGCGATCGATGCGGAGGGCTTCTCCATGTACGGTCTGACGGCGGCCGGGTTCTGCGGTGTTAACCATGATCCCAAAACGTATTACCACACCAGAAAGGATACGCCCGACAACATCGGTGAGGACTGCATCGAGCTTTCCTTGAAGGTTTGTGAGGAAACGGCGCGTCTATTTGATGAAAACGGCGGCCTTGCCAAGTACGAGGCAAAGTATCAGAAAAAATAATTGCACAGCCTGAGGGAGAACGCTGAGACGATTTCTTTCTGAAAAACGATGTAAATGAGCGCGCTGCAAAATGTGATACCCACATTTTGCAGCGCGCTTTTGTAACAGACGTCTCTCATTTTCAACATTCAAACAGAGGGCCCTAAAGGCATGGGGTGCAGCCCCGATCTGCTGGTCGGGCATGAAATACTGCGCGAAACGCTTTTTTTCACCGGGGCGAACCATGAAAAGCCGGGTTGACTGCCGGTAAAGCAACCGGTCATTTTTGAAAAAAAGCCTGCGGTGCGCAAATGCTCACCGCAGGCTTGGAGCTACTGGGCGGACTCGAACCGCCGACCTGCTGATTACGAATCAGCTGCTCTACCAACTGAGCCACAGTAGCAAATATTCCTTTTTATTGCCAACACTCAGCAAAAAATGCTGTGCAAGTAACAGCTTTTATATTATAATCAGAACGTTCTATTTTTGCAAGCTTTTTTTGAAAAATCTCTGAAAAAGTCACCCTGTCTGCAGCGGCATCCCCGGCTCCAGGCTCAGTGTGCCGGGAACGCCGCTGTTGCCAGGGGAAATCAGTCCGTCAGCTTCCGTACGATGGTGTCGAGCTCTTCATCGGTTATGCCAATGGATTTTAGATAAGCCCGCACACCGCCACACTCCTCCTCCAGATATGTGCAGAACTTATCCATCGTATCCGGATCGGATTTCAGGTGCGGGTTTTTTTCTTCGTCAAAAATATCGTTGCCGTCCTCCACCATGGTCCGGAGCATGGGCTGCAGATAGGTATTGGAGATCTGATAATCGGCGATGATATCCAAACGGTCCACGCCGGCGAGGGAAAGCAGCATGGCCGCGACGACACCGGTACGGTCCTTGCCGAGCGCACAGTGGAACAGGATAGCGCCCTCGGGAGCGGCGGCGATCGCACGGAAGACCTCCGCCATATTTTCCTTATGCTCTGTTAGGCTGCAGACATAGCTTTCCCACAGCGGCTGGCTTTCCACCTTGTCCACATAGGCGGGATTGATTTCCAGCAGCGTGTAATGATGATAGACAATATCGGGCTCTTTTGTGTAAGCGGAGGGCGCAACCTTGGCTTCCCCGTTTCCACGCAGATCGATGACCGTTTTCACTGGAATCTCTGCAAGGCGTGCACGGTCGGGCCCCATCGGGCCAAACGGAATTCCACAACGGATAAAACGTCTGAACTGCGTTACCTTTCCATCCGCACAGGGATATCCGCCCAAATCGCGGCAGTTGAACACGCCGTCGAGCGGGATACGGCGGACATTGCCGGAAAAATTACTCATAGCTATGACCATCCTTTCTCTGCGAGGCTGAAGTTTTATGCGGTCTGGCAAAGCCAAATTCCGGCCTGCTCTTCTGGCCGAAAAGCATGAAACTTCGGTTTGAAAAATAGATTTTTCAAACTTCATCCTCCTAAAAATCTACCAGCGGACCTATAAAACGCCGTCTGAAAAGAGCGGTGATGTTTCTAGTATATCATTTCTGGCGCGTAACGTCAATTTCCAGAAGTTGATTTGCCCTTTGGCCTGGCTCGGCGGAGACGGTGATTGTATTTTTCAGGAAATCTGATAAGATAGTTAGTAATCGGGCCGGCTGTCAATGGGGGCGTATCTTCCCGTTCAGCTGCTATGTTCAAAAGAAGGGAATGTGAATCGTTCATGATAAAAAGAGGGAGCGTATTGTTGCTTGCTGTTCTGCTTCTGATAGGAATCGCAGGCTGTGGCGGGCAGACAGGCGACATCCGGATCGGAAATAAAACCTTGCCGAGAGATTCAGAAAACCTCGCGCTGTGCTTGAGTGAGATTGAGGACCTGTCTCCAATCCGTGGCTTTCAGAAAGCTACCAAAGTAAGCCTTTGCAACAACGGCTTAACGGATATTTCCGCGCTGAAGGACATGGAACAAATCCTGAATCTGGATGTATCGCAGAATCAGATTGCCGATGTTTCCGTGCTGGGGAGTCTTCCACAGTTGAAGATCCTGAATATCGCGGGCAATCAGGTTTCCGATCTCTCTGCGCTGTCCGGACTGACAGCACTGGAGAGCGTCAATTTGTCGGATAATCCGATTGACGATATCCATGTTTTGTCAGGCATGAAAAATTTGACGATTGCCGAGCTCTCCCATAGTCAGATCAGCGATCTTACGCCTCTTGCAAGGCTGACGGGTTTGGCGAGCCTGCGGCTGTCCTATAATCAAATCACGGACATTACCCCCCTTGCTGGGCTTGAAAACGTCACGCATCTTTCTCTGGCGGGCAATGAAATTAAGGGGGAGGACAATCTGCAGACGCTGATGAAGATGAAGAGCCTGGTCTCCCTGACGTTGGGCTCCGGCTTCACACAAGCGGAGATCGAGCGCCTGCAGAAGGCGCTGCCCGACTGCATGATTTTCAGCCGTTAGGCCGTTAAGTTGAATTTTAATTCTATTCACAAAAAATTAATAGAATATTAAAATGGTAAATATATCCGAAAAGTTTTTAGATAAATCCATTTTCAGAGAGGATGAAAAAAGCAAATGACAAAAGGTAAAAAGTTGCTGAGTCTCATACTGGCGCTGTGTATGGTGCTGTCTGTGATTGGCGTTGCAGCTTTTGCCGCAAATGAGGAGGTTCCGCAAGCGGGGGAGGACCAGCCGGTGGAACTTTCCGCGCCGGATCCGCAGGATCTGAAGGATCTAGTGGAAAAGTATTTTGGAAGTACACAGGCATTTGCTGATTTTGTTGCCGATACGGTCGGGCGCATCGTAACAGGCACAAAGAGCGACCATCTTGCCGAGGTGATTGTCAACGCCTTTGAGAACGGCATTATGATCGGCGATATCAGCCAAATGACCGATGATGAGGTCAAAGTGATGCTCGACCAGATTTATTGGGTCTATGCGGATAATCCTGGGCCGATTACCCAGACGGTAGACTGCATCAAGATGTATGTAAACTACGTCGACGCCAGAATTCATACCGGCCAGGATGGCCCGATTCTTGGCATGATGCAGAAGAAGCTTGCAACCTATTACTGGAACTGGCTCAAGGAGAATTGTTCGCCGAATGGGATCCCAGATAAGCCGACGGAAGTGACGACCGATGCGACGCTTTCAACGGAGCCTACAGTGGCACCCTCAACAGAGCCCTCAACGGAGCCTTCGACGGAGCCCTCAACAGAGCCCTCAACGGAGCCTTCGACAGAGCCCTCCATAGAACCTTCGACAGAGCTTTCCACAGAACCCTTGACGGAACCCTCCACTGCAGCGCCGACGAAGCCCCTGACGCAGGAGCCGACACAAGCGCCTACGGATTCCCCGATTGCGACTCCCACGCATGCGCAGACGAACGATCCTGGACAGAAGCCGGCAGAATCGTTGACACAGGCGGTAACGGATCAGGGCGAAAATCCGGCCACAGGCGAGCCCCTTGCGATTTCTGCGCTCACGCTCGTTTCAGCTGCTGCCGCTGCTGCGGTGCTGTTGACGCGGAAAAAAGGCGGGAATGATTAAGAACTGAAACACCGAAACTAGAAAGCAGAAAGCCACGGGACACTGTTAATCGTCTCGCGGCTTCCTTTTCGGGGGATTTTCAAAGGTCGTCGGCGTCCTGTATGGGCTGCTCGCTATCCAGGCCGGTTCCCGTATAGCTGCCCAGCACATCAGTCGGAATGCTGTTTTCCGGTGCCTGCCAGATTTCCGCGAGTGCTTCAAGGGGAAGCGCTGGTTTTTTCTGCTGCTTTTTCGATTTGCCCATTTATCTCTCATTTCCTTTCTGACAGCTCATGATTTTCGGGTTCCGGATTATTTTTTGTATTTCGGATGGGAAAATGAGAGGGAAAAGACGTATGCGCAGGAAAAGGCTACCAGAAAAACAAATTGAAAAGAATTAATTGACAAACAGGCGGCGAGCTTGTAAAATGAAACTGTATATGCAGGGGGATTTCTTCTTGTATTATAGAAAGGAATTTTATAGAGAAAGGATTGAAGAGCAAGTGACAAAGGGTAGAAAACTGTTCAGCCTCCTGATGGCGCTTTGCATGGTACTGTCTGTGACTGGCATCGCAGCTTTTGCCGCGGACGATGTGCTCAAGCCGGAAGCTGGCCAGAATGCGGAGATTCTTGAACCCACAGCGGATGCTGTAAAGGACTTTGCAGAAAAATATTTTGGCAGCGTACAGGATTTTGCGAAGTTTGTAGGCAGTACTGTTGGATTGATCGTCACAGGCGCGAAGAGCGACAACCTTGCGAAGGCGATCGTCAATGCGGCGGAAAACGGCGTGATCATCGGGGATATCAGCAAGATGACGGATGCCGAAGTGAAAACGATGCTCGATCAGATCTACTGGGTTTATGCAGATAATCCGGGCGTGATCACCAGAACGGTCGACTGCATCAAGATGTATGTCAACTATGTCGACGCTTCCATCCATAAGGGACAGGACGGCCCGAATCTCGGCGTGATGCAGGTGAAGCTCGCCACCTACTACAGCAACTGGCTCAAGGAGCACTGCGTGCCGGAAACGACCACCGCCGCCC
>DAWDUP010000064.1:8608-9659 GCA_052346825.1 Candidatus Fimivicinus sp.
CAATAAAAGGGAAATCGTATGCCAGTGATACGTGGTTCCTACGGAATCGTTTGGAAAGGAATTTTATGTTATGCAGTGTAAATGGACAAGATTCATGCAAAAGGGGCTGGCTTTCACGGCCGGAGTCTGCTGCCTGCTTGTGCTGCTGGCCTCCTGCGGGAAGGACGGCGGGGCGCAGTCATCGGGGGAACCGTCATCAGCTTCAAAAGCGCGGTTCAGCGATACTGGCATGACAGTTGCAGATGAATTCTTCCCCTATGATGGTACACAGGAGATTTCCCTGTGTGGGGCGGAGCTTGGTACGCTAGAGGGATTTGAAAAATTCGTACAGGCGGAGAATCTGGGGCTGTGCAGCAATGGGATTTCCGATCTCGCCCCCCTAGCAAAGCTGACAAAGCTCCGTGAGCTGAATCTGGAATCCAACCAGGCCAGCGACCTGTCTCCCCTCCGGGGCTTGATGGGGCTCAATGTTTTGTTGCTTTCAGAAAATCAGATCAGCGACCTGACCCCGCTATCCGGGATGACGCAGCTGATCGCGCTATCCCTGAAAGATAATCAAATTTCAGACCTGACCCCATTGTCCGGGCTCACGCATCTGAGCGATCTGTCACTGGATGGAAATCGCATTTCCGATTTATCTGCGCTGTCGGGCATGGCAAAACTCAAGCACTTGTATCTCGCGGAAAACCAGATTCGGGACATTTCTGCCCTCAAGGGGCTCACATCCCTAAAAACGTTAGATCTGAAAGGAAATCCATTGGATCAGGCGCAGGTTCGATCCCTACAGGAGGCTTTGCCGGAATGCGAGATCCTGTTTTAACGCATGCAGCGCTGCTCCTGCCGGGAGAGAGGCTGGAGCTACTCGGCGCAGGAATCGGGGTGATCGTTTCCCGCGCGCACAGTTTTGGCATGGACGCGCTGTTGCTTGCGGATTTTGCCGCGCCGCGCAAGGGCGAGCGGGCACTTGACCTGGGAACGGGGTGCGGTATCCTGCCGCTACTCTGGTGCCGCAAAAATCAGCTTACCCATGCGACCGGCCTTGAAATCCAAC
>DAWDUP010000064.1:9669-11501 GCA_052346825.1 Candidatus Fimivicinus sp.
CAGCATCCATTATAATCATCTGGGTGCCCGCCTGCGGGCCGTACACGGTGATCTGCGGACATGGAGGCAGCCGGATAGAGAAAAGCCATTTGACCTGGTAACGGTCAATCCGCCATATTATGCGCCGCAGGCCGGAGCTGTCTGCACACAGGAGCCGTTGCGCACGGCGCGCCAGGAAACGCAGTGCACGCTTTCCGATGTGGTGCGGGCCGGTGCGCGGTTAACGCGCTTCGGTGGCCGGTTTTGCATCTGCCAGAAGCCAGAGCGGTTGTGTGACGTACTGTGTGAAATGCGTGCGCAGGGGATTGAGCCCAAGCGGCTCCGATTCGTTGCGCAGCGGGCAGAGCGCGCACCCTGGCTTTTTTTGTTGGAGGGGCGCAGAGGCGGAAAGCCGAGGCTTTGTATCGAGCCGCTTTTTATTCTGGAAGATCCTTCCGGCAACTGCTCGCCCGAGATGCGTGCGATCTATGAGGTAGACAGGGAGGGAATCGATTGAGTGGAATTTTGTATCTGGTTGGCACGCCGATCGGCAATCTGGGTGACTTTTCTCCCCGCGCGGTGCAGACGCTGGAAGAGGTCGATTTTATCGCCGCTGAGGACACACGGGTGACCCTGAAGCTGCTCAACCACTTTGGGATCAGGAAGCCGATGCTCAGCTATTTTGAACATAATCGCCGCGAGCGGGGCGAGCAGATCGCGGCGCGGCTACTCACGGGGGAAAGCTGCGCGCTGGTGACAGACGCGGGCATGCCCGCGGTTTCCGATCCGGGGGAGGATCTCGTGGCGCTGTGCCACGAGCGGGGAATTCCCGTGCGCGCCGTGCCTGGGCCGGCGGCCTTTGTGACTGCGCTTGCCCTGTCCGGCTTGCCGGTGGGACGATTCACCTTTGAGGGCTTTTTGAGCGTAAATAAGCGCAGCCGGAGAGAGCACCTCGCTTCCCTTGCGGAGGAAAGGCGCACGATGGTTTTTTATGAAGCGCCTCATAAATTGCCGGCCACGCTCCGGGACCTGTATCAGACGCTGGGAGACCGGCGCATCGCGATCGTGCGGGAGATGACGAAGGTGCATGAGGAGGTCATCCGTACAACGTTGGAGCAGGCGGTCCTGGAGTTTGCAGATGGCGGCCTGCGTGGAGAGATCGTCCTGGTCATTGAGGGCGCGGAAAAGCCGGCGCAGGATACGGTGACGCTGGACGAGGCGGTTGAAACCGCACGCGGACGCATGGAAGGCGGGCAGTCAGCGAGCGATGCGGCCCGGCAGACGGCCCGCGAGACCGGATTGAAAAAGGGCGATATTTATAAGGCGCTACTGGAATCACCTGGGGACACGGATACAAACCGATGATACGGAAGGGATGGCAACACGGATGAATGTCTTTGCAGAATACTGGTATCTGTGGCTCCTGCTCGTTGTGCTGGCTGTGGCAGCCTTCTTCGTCTGGGGAAAGGCGGCTGCTGCTGCGCGCAGGCATGGGGAAAAGCGGGCCGAGATAGAAGAAAAGCTGCGGTATGAAGCGCTGCTTCGAAAGGAGTATGCGGTTCTTACACCTCAGAAAATCGCCGAAGCGCCACAGGATACGCTGCTCGACGGCGTGGTGTGCCGTTTGCAACAAAGGCTTGAAAAGCAGCCGGATATGACAAAGGCGTTTCAGGCCTGCTCCATGCAGGAGCGGGAGATGTATGCCCTCTATTATGTCTGTGAGGACGGTGCGCAGAAGCTGAGCCGTTTTTTTCGCATCAACGGAGAGCCGCTTCTTGCTCTTGCGCCGCAGGCGCTTCTGCATGTGGATGCGCAGGAGGAGGCGCGTATCGCGGCGGAGGAATATGAAATGT
>DAWDUP010000065.1:0-11493 GCA_052346825.1 Candidatus Fimivicinus sp.
CCGAGGCAGCATAGCGCTTTGCTCACTGCGTGGCTCGTGAGGGGATTTTTTCATCGCGTCTCGCGCGGTGAAAAAACGGGCGCACAAATTGTTTGAGCGCCGTGAGGCGGCGAGTTTTTGTGCGTCCCGCCGAACGGGTTTTCACGTGGCTTCATCTTCCCGCTGCCGATGTGCCGTGCGAAAACGGCCCCTTTTGCTCCCTTTTCCGGCCGAACGGAAAAGGGAGGGCCTGCGCGGCCCGAGCGCATTTCAATTTATTACGAGTTTGTTCTCGTGCATTTTGACAAAACGATATCCCTTTTCGACAGGCTGACAGGGCGCTGTTTTACACAACAGCGTCCTGTTGCCGTCCCTGTGGAAAAGAAATTTAAGTAAAAATGAAATATTGGACAAACTACTTGCAAAAAAGCCTTAAAAATGGTAGTATTTTTGTATTATAGCTGCGTTTTCTGCAGCTTTTGTTTGTTCGGAAACCAAATTCATCCTAAAATCAAAAACAGGAGGTCTTTTATGAACATTTTTCTCATCCTTGCCCTTGCGGCCGGGGCCGTTGCGCTTGTTTACGCGCTGCTGCTCGCGCTGAAAATCGGCAAAGCCGATGCGGGCACGGCGCGTATGAAGGAGATCGCGTCTTCCATCCACCAGGGCGCGAACGCCTTCCTCTTTTCAGAGTATAGGGTGCTGGTGATTTTTGCCGCGGCGCTGTTCCTGCTCATCGGTTTTGGGCTCGGCAACTGGGTTACCGCCGTGTGCTTTATTGTCGGCGCGCTGTTCTCCACGCTGGCCGGTTATTTCGGCATGAATGTGGCGACGAAGGCCAACGTGCGCACCGCGAACGCGGCGAAGGAAAGCGGTATGAACAAAGCGCTCTCCATCGCCTTTTCCGGCGGCGCGGTGATGGGCATGTCCGTGGTCGGCCTCGGCCTGCTGGGCATTACCGCGATTTACCTGATCACGAAGGACGTAAGCGTGCTGACCGGCTTCAGCCTCGGCGCCTCCTCCATCGCGCTGTTTGCGCGCGTCGGCGGCGGCATCTATACGAAGGCGGCGGATGTGGGCGCAGACCTTGTAGGCAAGGTGGAGGCCGGAATTCCGGAGGACGATCCGCGCAACCCGGCGGTCATCGCCGATAACGTGGGCGATAACGTGGGCGACGTCGCGGGCATGGGGGCAGATCTGTTCGAATCCTATGTCGGCTCCATTATCTCCGCCATTACGCTGGGCGTGATCGCCTTCTCGGCAAAGGAAGGCTTCTCCGAGGGGGCGCTGTTCCCGATCTTCCTCTCCGGCATCGGCATTGTGGCGTCCATCCTCGCGACCTTCTGCGTGCGCTGCAAGGATGGCAGCAACCCGCATAAGGCGCTCAAGGTGAGCACCTATGTTTCCTCCCTTTTGGTGCTGATCGGTGCGGGCGCGATGAGCCAATATTTTTTTCATGATTGGAAGGCCTTTTGGGCCGTGTTTGCCGGGCTTGTGGTCGGCCTGATTATCGGCCAGGTGACAGAAATATTCACCTCCGGCGATTACCGCTTCGTCAAGGAGATCGCCAAGCAGTCCCAGACCGGCTCCGCCACCACGATCATCAGCGGCCTTGCCGTTGGCATGAAATCCACGGCGGTTCCGGTTCTGATCATTGCGGTGGGCATCCTGGCTGCTTATAAATTCTCCGGCCTTTACGGCATCGCGCTCGCCGCAGTGGGGATGCTTTCCACCACCGGCATCACCGTTGCAGTGGACGCCTACGGCCCCATCGCGGATAATGCGGGCGGCATTGCCGAGATGGCAGAGCTCGACGAGGGCGTGCGCGGCATCACCGATAAGCTCGACGCGGTGGGCAACACCACGGCCGCGATCGGCAAGGGCTTTGCCATCGGCTCCGCCGCGCTGACAGCGCTCGCGCTCTTTGCCTCCTATGCGGAAGCCGTGGGGATCACGAGCGGCATCAGCATCCTGAACCCTTCGGTGATCTGCGGCCTGTTCATCGGCGGTATGCTGCCATTTTTGTTCTCTGCCATGACGATGGAATCCGTCGGTAAGGCGGCGAACCAGATGATCGAAGAGGTGCGCCGTCAGTTCAAGTCGATTCCCGGCCTGATGGAGGGAACTGGCAAGCCGGATTATAAGCGCTGCGTGGAGATTTCCACCAAGGCGGCCCTGCGCGAGATGCTGGTGCCCGGTGTGCTGGCAGTGCTTTCCCCGCTCGTGATCGGCCTGCTGCTGGGCCCGCAGGCGCTCGGCGGCCTGCTCGCGGGCGCGCTGGTTACCGGCGTGATGATGGCGATCTTTATGTCCAATGCAGGCGGCGCATGGGACAACGCAAAGAAATACATCGAGGAGGGTGCAAACGGCGGCAAGGGCAGCGAAGCCCACAAAGCGGCCGTCGTCGGCGACACGGTCGGCGATCCCTTCAAGGACACCTCCGGCCCGTCGATCAATATCCTCATCAAGCTTATGACGATCATCTCTCTGGTATTTGCTCCCCTGATTGCGCAGGTGGGTGGCCTGATCCATTTTTAAATCCGAAGTACAGAATCCGGCGGCGCGGAACACTGCGCCGCCGGATTTTTCAATGCAAAAGGAAAAAATCTGATTTTCCATTTTGGTCGGCCTGATAAATGTTAAATAAGCGTAAATTCGAGAGAGAATGATTGACTTTTCAGACAGATATCAGTATGCTAACAATAAGTATGTCCATATGTGTGTCATCATCTGATGGAGATTTTGCTTAGAAAAGGAGGAGGCCATGATGGAGGCAATGGTGGAAAAACTGCTGCAGTCCGGGATGCATCTGCTTGTGGAGATCGGGCGGTATGCCTTACCTTTGCTTGCGTTCCTGATTGTTCTGCGTTGCCTGTTTTCTTTGCTGCGCAACCGTCCGCGGGTTGTCACGCTAGGGATTCTGGTCAATGGGGCCAACGGGGACGAATTTCCGCTGGATCATTGGGAAACCTCCATTGGGCGCAACAAAACCTGCGATATCTTTTTGGCGTATAATACGATATCCCGCTTCCATGCAGTGCTTTCCCGCCGAAAGCAGGGCTGGATGGTATACGATACCTATTCCAAAACCGGCGTCTATGTCAACGGGAAGAAAATTGAGCGGAAATCCCCCGTCTATGATGGGGACAGCATTATGATGGGCAATGTGGTGCTCTTTTTGCGTGCGCAGGACAGTCCACCGCCGGAGGGCTGGCGGGAGGCGATAGAGGCTGAGGCGCCGCCGGAGTCTCAGCCCGAGGAGATCCCTGTGCCGTATGAAGCGCCTCGGGAGGAACCGCCCTATGTGCCGCCGGCTCCTCAGGCTCCACAATCCTATGAGGATATCCGTTCCCAGAGGACGCCGGCCCTGCTTGAGGAGGCGACGGGAGAGGTGCATGATCTCGCCGGAAGGAGCATTCTGGTTGGCCGTTCACCGGAGGCGGACGTTACGCTGCCAGTGCCGACGGTATCCGCCCGCCACGCCCGCCTAACGCCGTATGAGGACGGTTGGGTCCTTGAGGACCTGGGCTCAAAGGCTGGGACAGTGGTCAACGGAAAGGCGATTACCGGTCCCCAGACGCTATTTGACGGCGATACGATCAATTTGGGGGGCGTGGTGCTCCGATTTTCTGAGGATTATACCGGCTGATTTTTTGATTCAATCTCGAAAAGGGAGGGAGACAGTTGGCAAAGGAAAAGTCCGGACAGAGGATACAGAAAATGCCGCGCCGCAGGGCGCCGCGCATTCACCGAAAGCGTCCCGACAGGCCGATGAACTGGTTTATTGTTCTGCTGCTGATCACGGTTTTTCAGGTATGGTCTGCCGTTCAGACGGTTTTTGAGGAGGACGGCAGCCTGAATTTTGAACTTGTCTCCATTTTTGGAATCTATATTGCAATCGAGTGGCTGTATGTCATCCTGTTCCGGACGATTTTCAAAAAGCGCAGCTTCGAGCTCGAGCTGATCGCTTTTTTCCTGTCCGGCATTGGGCTTGTGATTTGCGCAAGCGTCTATCCGAATCTAGTGATGAAGCAGTTTGTCTCGGTTTTATTGGGGCTTGCAGTTTTCATTGCAATGGTCTGGTTTATGGGCGATATCAATCGCGTGGATGCATCGCGCGTTCCCATGGCGTGCGCGGCACTTTTGCTGCTGGCGGTCAATCTGGTGCTGGCCAAGGCGACCAACGGCGCGCTCAACTGGCTGGATCTCGGCTTTGTATCGATTCAGCCGTCGGAGTTTGTGAAGCTTGCGTTCATTTTTGTCGGCGCCGCAACGCTCGATAAGCTCCAGTCCACCAGGAGCCTGACCAAATACATCCTCTTCTCCTTTGCATGCGTCGGCTTTTTGTTTTTAATGTACGATCTCGGCGCGGCGCTGATTTTCTTTGTGACGTTCTTAATGATGGCGTTTATGCGTTCCGGAGATATCCGCACGTTGGTCGCCGTGTGCCTCGTCGCGCTGGCGGGAGCGGCCTTCATCGTGATCTTCAAGGGAGATTATGTGGCACAGCGCTTCGCAGCCTACCGCCATGTGTGGGATTACAGTGACGGAAAGGGCTTCCAGCAGACGCGCGTGCTCGTCTATATGGCAAGCGGCGGGCTGTTCGGCGTGGGAATCGGCGGTGGAAAGCTCAAAAACGTCTTTGCCGCAACGACCGACCTTGTCTTCGGCGTTTTGTGCGAGGAATGGGGGCTTTTGCTCGGCATCGTCGTACTGCTCTGCTTTGTGGGCGTAACAGCCTACGCGGTGCAGTGCGCGCCGGCCTGCCGCTCTTCATTTTATGCGATCGCCGCCTGCGCCGCTGCGGGGATGATGCTTTTTCAAATTGCACTCAATGTGTTTGGGATCACAGATCTTCTTCCGCTCACAGGCGTGACGCTGCCCTTTATCAGCCGCGGCGGATCGAGCATGATCTGCGTATGGGGGCTGTTTGCCTTCATCAAGGCGGCGGATGTGCGGACCTATCCCAAAATTAACCGGGAGCTGGAAGCGGTCGGCTGAAAGAAAGATCAGAGCTTTTCTTTTCAATATCTATGAAAGGATGGGTGATTTGCATGAGGATTACCTCTAAACGAGCGCTGGCAATCTATGCCCTGATCGGCGCGTTTCTGATCGGCGTTGTTTTTTTGATTGGCGGCTTCGTTCTCAATGGGGAAACCTGGGCGCTCAAGCGCTTTAACCAGCATCTCTTCACCGGGGGAAGCCTGACGAGCGCCGGTACGATCTACGACACGAAAGGCACCATCCTTGCCCAGACCAAAAATGGCGAGCGCGTTTTTAACGACAGCAGCCGCATCCGTAAGGCAACGCTGCATATGGTAGGTGATACGGCGGGCTATATTTCCACCGGTATCCATACCATCTTCCGTTCTGAGCTGACCGGTTATAACCTGATCGACGGCGTATACCGCCTGAAAGAGGATGGCGAGGGGAACAATATTACCCTTACGCTCAACGCACAGGTCTGTGCGACGGCTCTAGACGCGCTGGGCGACCGCAAGGGGACCGTCGGTGTTTACAATTATAAAACCGGTGAAATTTTGTGCATGGTTTCCTCTCCGACCTATGATCCGGAGCGCAAGCCGACCGATATCGATACAGACAAGATGGGAAAATATGACGGCATTTATCTCAACCGCTTTCTTTCCGGCGTCTACACACCGGGTTCTACTTTTAAAACAATCACCGCAATCAGCGCCATTGACAATATCCCGGATATCTTCACACAGAAATTTACCTGCAAGGGAAAAATGCAGACAAACGGTGGCGTGATCTATTGCAATGAGAAAAACGGTCATGGGACGCTTACCTTCGAGCAGGCGTTAAATAAATCCTGCAATGTCGCATTTGCACAGATCGCCCTTCAGCTTGGGGCGGAAAAACTGACTGCCACGGCGGAACAGCTCGGCTTTAATCAGGCAATGCAGATGGACGGAATCAATATTGCCATCAGTAAATTCGATCTGTCCGGCGCGGACGAACGCGGCATTGGGCAGGCCGGCCTTGGACAGCATACGACGCTGGTAAATCCGTATCATATGCTGACGATCATGGGAGCAATCGCAAACGGCGGCACGCCAGTTACCCCCTATGTGGTTAAATCCATCACAACTCCTGGCGGCTTAACGCTGAAAAAGGGGAGCGCGAATACGGGGAAGGCGTATCTTTCCTCATCGGCCGCGTCGAAGATGGTGGAACTGATGCGGTCGAATACCGTCCATTTTTATAGTGACAGCCGTTTCCCAAGTGGAATGCAGATTTGCGGCAAGACCGGCACGGGAGAGGTCGGCGGAGATAAAGCGCCGCATGCCTGGTTTGTCGGCTTTTCACAGAATCCGGCAACGCCGTATGCCTTTGTTGTCGTCGTGGAGAACGGCGGCTCCGGCTATCAGCAGGCGATTCCAATTGCAAATAAGGTTTTGACGGCGATTCGTTCCGCTTCGTAAAAGGGTGTGTTCCGCTCCTGCGAACAAGCGTTTTCGGGCTAACGGATGACAGCACGCATGGTGCGTTTGATCAAATGAAAAGTACAGCGCTTTGGCTTTGTATCCTTGTTTTTCAAAATCTAGGCCTGTTTGTGGATGGAACTATCTGATTTGTATAAGGATTCCAGATGCTTTTCTATTGACGCTTGGCGAGCGATCCTTTATAATAATTCTCATGTGGCAAAGATTTTGTCCGAAAGAGTAGGAGTCCGGCGCTTTTCGCCGGAAAGGACACAGGATGAGCCGTTTCAGACGGCGAAAATCAAGAAACGGGGTAAAACGCATGAGCTTTATTGAGTTCGATTCTGTCTACAAAAGGTACAAGATGGGCGAAATTACCATCAATGCTGCGGATGGGATTACTTTCAGCATTGAGCAGGGCGAGTTCGTTGTTGTCGTCGGCCCTTCCGGCGCCGGTAAGACGACGCTTCTGAATATCCTCGGCGGAATGGACGACTGCGACGATGGTAAAATCCGTGTGGCGGGCGAGCTGATCAACGATTATGACCGCAAGCGCCTGATTGAATACCGGCGCTATGATGTGGGCTTTGTCTTCCAGTTTTATAACCTGGTGCAGAATCTAACCGCGCTGGAGAATGTGGAGCTTGCAACACAGATTAGTAAAAAGTCGCTGCATGCGGAAAAGGTGCTGGAGCGGGTGGGCCTTGCGGACCGCATCCACAATTTCCCCTCGCAGCTTTCCGGCGGAGAGCAGCAGCGCGTTGCCATTGCGCGCGCGCTGGCGAAAAATCCGAAGCTTCTGCTTTGCGATGAGCCGACGGGCGCGCTGGATTACAATACCGGCAAACAGATTTTGAAGCTTTTGCAGGATACGAGCCGCGAGACAGGAATGACCGTGATCGTTATCACGCATAATCAGGCGATTACGCCGATGGCGAACCGTGTGATCTCCCTGCGCAGCGGCCGTGTACACAAGATTATGGTCAATGATAACCCAACGCCCGTGGAAAGGATTGAATGGTAACAATGAGCAAAGCCTTGTTAAAAGACACGTTCCGTTCAATCTGGAGGACGAAGGCGCGCTTTATTTCCATCATTTTGATTGTTGCGCTTGGAATCGGCTTTTTTGCCGGCATCAAGGCCACGGCTCCCGACATGAAGGAGACGGCCAATCGCTATTTTGTCACCAACAATCTCATGGATCTGCGTATGCTTTCAACAGTCGGATTTGAAGAAGCGGACGTAGAAGCGATCCGCCGGGTGGAGGGCGTCCAATCGGTCATGCCCGCCTACTTTGCGGACGGTATCGTCGAGGTCAACGGAGAACCCCTGGTCGATATGGACGGCTCCGCCTTCAGCGTGCGGGCGCACTCCCTCAATATGGAGATGCTGGAACAGTGGAAAAATGGAACGAACGACGCGGCCTATATGAACCGGCCCACGCTCATTGAGGGCGAGTGGCCGAAAAACGCAAACGAATGCCTGGTGGACCGCAGCGAGCTGTCTACACCGGACGAGTTCAAGATCGGCAGTACAATTTCCATGGAGAGCGACCGCGAGGATTTGAACGATTCCATGGCGACGACGGAGTTTAAGATCGTCGGCATCGTCGAATCGCCTTACTACATATCCTTTGAGCGCGGCAACAGCCTGGTCGGCAGCGGCAAGGTCGGCGCCTTCATCCTGGTGCCGGATACGGCGTTCAAAACGGATTACTATACGGATTTGTATCTCAAGGTCAATGGCACCACCGCGAACAGCTTCGATGCTTACGGGGACGAGTACGATAAGCTGATGGCGCCGGTAATTGAGCAGATCGAAGCGATTGGGAAGGACCGCGCTCCGGTGCGCGCGGAGATCCTTCGCCCGGAGATGACCGCCAAGCTCGAGCAGGCGCGCCTGGATTACGCGCAGGCGGAGGTTGACACCCAGCAGAAGATTGACGACGCCCGCAAGCAACTTGACGAGGCGCTGGAATTTGCCAAAAACGGCGACCAGATTCTCAAGGATAAGCAGGAGGAATTCAATAGTACGCTGAGCGCCGCCCAGCAGGAGTATGCTTCTGGAAAGGCGGAGCACAGCGCAGGTTTGAATCAGTATTACCAGAAGCTGGCGGAGCGCAATGCGGCAGCCGCTAAGCTCAATCAGGCGAGAAATGAATTGAACACTTCACAGTTGGCCTATGAGAAAAATAAGGAAAAGCTCGATGCTGCGGAAAAGCAAATCAACCAGGCGAAGACAGATATCAGCAACGGAGAAAACCAGATCCGGATGCTGAAGCAAATGATTGCTACGGCAGAGTCGGTAGCAGGTGATTTGGGAAGCAGCAACAACGCGTCCTATGAGGAGCTGATCAAGCGCGCGGAGGAAGTTTTCGGGCCGGACAGCACGGTTGTAAAACAGCTCAAGGAGCTTTCCAATATTACTGCCGGCGGTATGGTGCAGGAGGCCGCACAGGCCCTGACAAAGTATCTGGGCGATTATAAGGATGATCTGGCAAAAGAGCAAAGCAATCTTACAGCTGCCAAATCAAAGCTGGCAAGTGCACAAGCGGACTATGCAAAAAATGAAGCCGCTCTGAAAGCTGCCAAAACAAAGCTCGACGCTGCCAGTGTGGAGATCTCCGCCAAAGAAGCGCAGCTCAAGGCAGTGGACGAGCAGCTTGCATCTGCAAAGGATCAATTGCAGCAGGCAGGCTTTACGCTCGACTTCGGGCAGCTTCAGCTCTCTACACAGCAGAGCCAGGCGCTCATGGAGCTCCAGCAGGCGCAGCAGAAGCTCAAGGAAGCCAAACAGGCGGCTCAGACAGGCGAAGAGGAATTCCAAAAGAAAAAGGCGGAAGCAGAGACAGAGCTCTCCCGCGCGAAGCTGCGTCTTTCGGCCGGCGAGCAGAAATTAAACGATCTGAGCAGCGCCAAGTGGGTTGTTTCCGACCGTAACGACATCCCCGGCTTTACCGGTTATGGGCAGACGGCGGATCGCACCAAGGCGTTTGCACAGGTATTCCCGATCTTCTTCTTCCTGATCGCGGCGCTCATCTGCCTGACGACAATGACCCGTATGGTTGAGGAAGAGCGCACCCAGCTCGGCACGCTCAAGGCACTCGGCTACGATAATAAGGCAATTGTTTCCAAGTATATCATTTATGCAATCCTTGCGAGCCTGATCGGCTCGGTAATCGGCCTGGCGGTGGGCTTCGTCGTATTGCCGCTGGCAATTTCGGCGGCGTATGGCATTATGTATACGCTTCCCACAGTGCATCTCCAGTTCATTCTGAGCTATGCGCTCATCGGTACGGCGATTGCCATCCTTTCCACAGTGGGCGCAACGTTCCTCGCCTGCTATAAGGAGCTTGCCACCTGCCCGGCGCAGCTCATGCGCCCGCGTGCGCCCAAGGCCGGTAAGCGCGTGCTTCTCGAGAAGATTCCGTTCATCTGGAAACACCTGAACTTCACCTCTAAGGTGACAGTGCGCAATATCTTCCGCAATAAGCGGCGGTTCCTGATGACGGCGTTCGGCGTGGCGGGTTGCACAGCCCTGCTGCTGACGGGCTTCGGCCTCAACGATTCCATCAGCGCCATCATCAACAAGCAATTTAACGAAGGCGGCATCGCCATGTATGACGCGCAGCTCGTTTTGAAGGACCCTGTTTTGACCGATGACTCCACAGAGGCTCCGATCATTACCAAGCTCAAAGATAACAACAACATCAAAAACGCGATGCTTACCTATATGAAAGTTCTGCACGGGCACTCCGACCGCTCGGACGAGGAGATGGAGGTCAACGTCCTCGTGCCGCAGAGCAGCAAACAACTTGCAGACTTTGTGAAGCTGCAAAACCGCAAGTCCGGTGAAAAGCTCACGCTTCCGGATGACGGTGTGCTGATCACCGAGAAACTTGCAAGCAAGACGAATACCGATGTGGGCGACGAGATTATCGTTACCAAATCGGACGGCTCCGAGGTGCGCCTGAAGGTTGCGGGCATTACGGAGAACTATACGTTCCACTATGTCTATATCTCCCAGGCGCTGTATGAGCAGACCTTTGGGGAGCAGGCACAATTTAACTATGTGATGGCCCAGATCAAGGATGAGCTGAAGGCGGAAAAGGCAGAAAAAGGCGAGGAGAGCACACGCAAGGGCCAGCTTGCAACCGAGCTGATGAAAATGCCTGAGATCAACGCAGTTGTTTACACGACCCAGACGATCGATACCTTCAACAACGTCATCAAAGCACTTTCTCTGGTAGTTGCCGTCTTTATCATCGCGGCAGCGGCGCTGGCGTTTGTGGTGCTGTATAACCTTTCCAATATCAATATCAATGAGCGTGTGCGCGAGCTGGCCACGATTAAGGTGCTCGGCTTCTACGACAAGGAGGTCGACGCCTATATCTACCGTGAGAATGTATTCCTGACGGTCATCGGCATCGCTCTCGGTCTGGTTGCGGGTATCTTCTTGCACCGGTTCGTGGTCAATGTCGCTGAGGTCGACGTGGTCATGTTCGGCCGTACGATCGGCTGGCTGAGCTATATCCTCGCGGCGGCGATGACAGCGCTGTTCGCAGTGCTTGTCAACTGGATCATGCACTTCCGTCTGAAGAAGATCAGCATGGTTGAATCGCTCAAGTCCGTTGAGTAAAATTGATTTTGATAAGATTCAGGAGCAATAAAGGTTTGCTGCAAAATGCGAGCTCGCAATTGCTGGCACGCAAATGCTTTTGCTTAAGGGCGCGTTGCGAAATGAAAGTTTCGCAACGCGCCCTTAGTTTGTCGATCAAGTCTAAGAGAAGAAAAAAGTGCACAAAAAAGTGTGGTTTCTGATTGGTTTCGTAACCGGCGCCGCTGGGCGCTGTCGGGAGGCCGAGGCAGCGCCCGCGCGGCCTGAGCGCGGTCCAATTTTTTCTTCCCTTGTCAAGGCGATCAGAAAAGGCATGTGTAACGGGGAATTTTACAAAATTATTTTTTTAGGAGAAGTCCGTCTGATTACTTTCATTGTAATTCAGGTTTCGCTGATGCGACTTCATTCTCTTTGCTCGATGCAAAGAGAACGAAGCAAGAGAAACACGCGT
>DAWDUP010000066.1:0-8638 GCA_052346825.1 Candidatus Fimivicinus sp.
GCCCGTTTTTTCACCGCGCGAGACGCGATGAAAAAATCCCCTCACGAGCCACGCAACAGGTGAAGCGATATGCTGCCTCGGCCTTCCGTCAGCGCCCAGCGGCGCATAAAAATACCGATTACGAAAACGATCTGGAACCATGCTTTTTGGTGCACTTTTTTTGTCATTCAAGCGTGTGCTCGACTTTAGCCTTCCGCGCGGGCGAATTGGCTGTTATAGAGCTGCGCATAGAAGCCAGCCTTACGCAAAAGGCTCTCATGCGTCCCCTGCTCGACGATTTGTCCGTCTCGCATGACGAGAATACAATCCGCCTCACGGATGGTGGAAAGCCGGTGTGCCACGATAAAGCAGGTGCGGCCCTCCATCATTTTTGTAAACGCGCGCTGAACGTAGATCTCCGTGCGCGTATCGATGCTGCTCGTCGCTTCGTCTAATAGGAGCATGGGCGGATCCGTTAGCATGACGCGCGCGATGCTCAGAAGCTGGCGCTGGCCCTGAGAAAGATTTCCGCCATCCTCCGATAGCATGGTATCATACCCCTGCGGCAGCCGTTTGATAAAGCCATGCGCGTGCGCAGCCTTGGCCGCCGCCACAATCTGCTCCTGCGAAGCGCCTGGCCGCCCATAGGTGATATTCTCCCGCACCGTACCGGCAAAGAGCCAGGTATCCTGCAGCACCATGCCGAACTGCGCGCGGAGGCTTGAACGCGTGATCTTCCGGATATCCACCTCATCTACACGGATTTCACCTGCATCTACATCGTAAAAGCGCATCAGAAGATTGATGACCGTCGTCTTGCCGCAGCCGGTTGGACCGACGATAGCGATGCGCTGCCCGGGATTGGCATAGAGATTCAGGCGCTCAATAAAGCGCTTATTGGGATTGTAGGAAAAGGAAACATCATTGAGATTTACCTGCCCCCTGCTCTCCTGCATCACGATCGCATCCGCCGCATCCGGCGCTTCATCCGGCGAATCGAGCACTTCAAAAACACGCCCCGCACAGGCGATCGCAGTCTGCAGCTCCGTGACAACGCCGGAGATTTCGTTGAAGGGCTTCGTATACTGATTGGCATACTGTAAAAAAGCGGAGAGCTGGCCGACCGTCAGCCCGCCGCGCAGTGCAGCGATTGCGCCGCAGACACCAACCGCCGCATAGACCATCGCGTTGACAAACCGGGTGCAGGGATTGGTCAGCGACGAATAAAACTGCGCCTTCACACCGCAGCTATAGAGGCGTGCGTTGATCTCTTCAAACGCATCCTGCGCGCGATCTTCATAACCAAAAGCCTTGACGACCCGTTGGCCACCGACGAGCTCCTCCGCATAGCCGCTGAGCTCTCCCCTCGTCTCGGACTGCTCGCGGAATTTCTGATAGGAGCGCTTTGCAATAAAAGCGGAAACAAAGAGCGACAGCGGCGTCAGCAGCACCACCACAAGCGCGATCAAAGGGCTGACAGACAGCATGAAACCCAGCGTCCCAAGGATCGTGACAACGCCGGTAAACAGTTGTGTAAAGCCCTGCAGCAAGCCATCGGACACCTGATCAATATCGTTGACCACCCGGCTGATCAGATCGCCGTGCGCATTGGAATCGATGAACTTCAGCGGCACCCGTTCCAGCTTGTCAAATACGGCAATGCGCAGATCCCGTACCGTACGATAGGCAAGGATATTCGTGCACTGGGCAAGCAGCCATTGAAACAGCGCGCCCACCGCCACCACGCAGGCCAGCAGGGCGATATCATAGAAGATCCCTTTGAAGTTGACATTGCCCGGCCCTATGATCAGATCGATTCCCCGCCCGATTAATATTGGCGCATACAGCGTCATGCCGACGCTGACAACCGCACTGACAAGTGCTAGAACAAGATAGCCGGCATAGGGTTTTGAGAAGGTCAGCACGCGCTTTAAAATCTGCTTTCTCATCCAGCTGCCTCCTCTTCATTCATCTGGGACAGGCAAATCTCCCGATAGACCGCGCAGGTTTCAAATAATTCTCGGTGCGGCCCCACACCGACGATTTGCCCATCGTCGAGCACGACGATGCGGTCCGCCGCACGGACGGTGCCCGCACGCTGGGATACCATAAAAACAGTCATATCCTTCGTTTGCCGCCGCAGCGCCTTTCGCAGTGCCGCATCCGTTGCAAAATCCAGCGCGCTCGCACTGTCGTCCAGAATCAAAATTTGCGGAGAACCAACCAACGCGCGGGCGATAGTCAGCCGCTGCCGCTGCCCGCCGGAAAGATTGCGCCCGCCCTGCTGAATGAGGGTATCCAATCCATCAGGAAGCTTCCCGACAAATTCAGCGGCCTGTGCGATTTCAAGCGCGCGCTGAATTTCTTCATCCGATGCCTCTTGTTTCCGCCACTGCATATTCTCGCGCAGCGTCCCGGCAAACAGAATCGTCTTTTGCGGCACCACGCCGATCTGCCCACGCAGCTGGGAAAGCGGATATTCCTTCACATCGACACCGTCGACCAACACCCGGCCGGACGTCGCATCGTAAAAACGGGGAATCAGATTGACAAAGGTGGACTTGCCGGAGCCCGTTCCGCCGATGACGCCAATCGTCTCCCCGCGGCGAACACGCAACTCGATACCCTCCAACGCGCGTTCCTGCGCGCTGTCGTAGGCAAAGGCAACGTCCTGAAACGTTACCTTAGGCGTTGTTTCATCTATCTGCGGGAGGGCGGGGGGATTCCCCTCATCCGTAACACTGGGATGAAGCTCCAGCACCTCACTGACACGTGTCCCGCAGGCCGACGCTTTTGTAAAAATAACGACCAGATTGGCGATCACGATCAGCGCCAGCATAATCTGCGTCATATAACTGACCAGCGCCGTGATCTCACCCTGGGTCAGCGCGCCTGCGTTCACGCGCAGCCCGCCAAACCAGATAATCGCGATGATCGCAAGGTTGACGATCACATAGGTTGCAGGATTGAGCAGCGCGGAAATCTTTCCCACGCGAATCGCAGTGCGCTCAATCTCGCCCGCCGCTTCGTGAAAGCGCTCCTGCTCCGTTTCCTGCCGGGAAAACGCCCGAATGACGCGCGCGCCGGACAGGTTTTCCCGGGTAATCAGGGACACACGGTCCAAGAGCTTCTGGGTCATGCGATAAAACGGAATGGAACGGCTCATGATCCAATAGATCGTCCCCGCAATCAGGGGCGCAGCCGCTAGAAAGATCAGAGAAAGCTGCAAATCGATCGTCATCGCCATAATTGTGGAGCCGATTACCAGAAACGGCGCGCGGACGACCAGCCGGATCAGCATGGCGACAGCAAGCTGCAGCTGATTAACATCGTTGATCAGCCGGGTAATCAGCGACGGCGTGCCGATTTGATCGATCTCAGCATAGGATAGGCGGTTGATATGACGAAACAGGTCGTTGCGCAACACAGTCCCCACTCCCTGCGATGCCCGAGCGGCAAAATATTGGCACACCAACGCGCACAACAGGCCGATCACACCCAGCAAAACGAGCACGCCGCCCATCTGCAGAATATAGAGCTGATTGTTCCCCCGGATTCCCACATCAATGATCCGGGCCATAACCAGCGGGACGATCAGCTCGAAAATCGCCTCCGTCAGTTTAAACAGAGGGCCGAGAATGATCTCCTTTCGAAAACCGCTGAAATAGTGCGCCAGCCTGAGCATTCTTTTTCCACCTCTTGAAAAGATAATGATATATTCACAGCATCATGGTGATTTAGGTTGATGAAGGCAGATTTGCCCTCATGAATTGCGCCACAAATCCAGTACAACAGGAGGGAATGGTAAGCCCCAAATTGGTCATCCTATATTTCTCCGAATAGCCAGAAATCTCTAATTTTTTGTGTGTTTTGCGGGATTATTATAACACAGGTCCGATCCAAGGAGAATAGGTTTTCTTCCGTCTCGAATTAGTATGCACAGAATTCAGATCCGTTTCCAAATGCTTCATGTAATGAAGATAATCGGATTGTCTTTTAAATTTATACTTTTAGTATAGCATCTGAACGTTTCGTCCTTTAAAAATGACTAAGATATGATTTAGCAGTAAACATATCGTGTCTTAATTATTAACTTTTTATTAACTCATATACGAAATGTTGACAAATCCGTCGCAACATGTTTATATATTTATAGGTGTTACACAACTCTCTGAATTTTGTGCGGCACTTTCAGAGCAGATTTGCCCTATGTGCGAATCCTGTTCTAAAGAATCATTCAGAAAGGAAATGGTACCAATGAAAAAAGTTCTGAGCATTGCCCTCGCACTTGTCCTTTGCCTTGCGCTGTGTGTGCCGGCTTTCGCCGCAACACCTGACCTTGGCGCATTCACTGACAAAATCGAGGAGATCAAGGCAAGCCTCGGCGATTTCGACGCTTCCAAGATCACGGATGCCCTCGGCGGCCTTGATCTCGATTCGATCAAGGATGCTCTGAGCGGTTCCGGCATTGACCTGAGTGCCATCGCCGGTATTCTCGGCGGCGGTGACGTCAATCTCGATGCAATCAAGGATAAGATCGACATCAGCGCGGTCAAAGACGTACTTGCGAAGCTTGGTATCGACACCAGCATGCTGGACGACATTGATATCCTTGGGATGCTTGCCGGCCTGGTCGGCGGCAAGGGCGACAATACGACGCCGAGCGACACCAACAAGGCCGATAATACGAATGCGGCGGACGATGGCAGTGATACTGCAGACGATATCAATATCCCGGATACCGGAGATGCCGGCATTGCCGCAATTGCAGCGCTTTCCATGGCGGCAGCTGCTGCTGTGGTTCTGGCAAAGAAAAAGCACTAAGCATTTTTCCACATTCTGTTTACAAAATTCCGGGGCAGCCAAAGCAGGCTGTCCCGGAATTTTTGCTTTTTTGGATGTTAACCAATTCTCCATCTAAAATTGACAATTGGAAACCAGCTGCGGTATACTGGTGGAAGACAGGAGATGATACAAACATGTCGGTCAAGGATTTTGTACTCAAAAAGCTGGAAGAAAACCGCGGTATTCCGCTCTCCGGCGAATCGCTCGCAAATATGCTTTCTGTATCCCGTGCAGCGGTATGGAAGGCTGTGCACGCCCTGCAGGAGGCCGGGTATCATATCGAAGCTGTCCCAAACCAAGGCTATACGTTATGCACAGACAACGATCTCCTTTCCGCTCAGGGAATACAACCATTTTTAAAAACAGCTGCGGAAGGGCGTGAAATCATCGTCTATCCCTGTGTTGCATCCACCAATCAGGAGGCCAAAAAAATGGCGCTGGACGGCGCAGAACACGGTTCTGCCGTTCTGGCGGAAGAACAGAGCGCAGGCAGGGGCAGAATGGGCAGAAGCTTTTTTTCCCCGCGCGGCAATGGGCTCTATATGAGCGTGATCCTGCGCCCCAGGACTGACGCCTCCAATGCTGTACTGATTACGACGGCGGCGGCAGTCGGCGTATGCCGTGCAATTGAAACGGTAACCGGCCGGCAGCCACAGATCAAATGGGTCAACGATCTGTATCTGGATGATAAAAAAATTTGCGGGATCCTCACAGAGGCCGTGACCAATTTTGAAACAGGCAGCATTGAGAGCGTTGTTGTAGGCATTGGCGTCAATTTTAAAGGAAAATCGGAGCAGTTCCCGGAAGATCTGAGGCACAGAGCCGGATTTCTCTTTTCCGATGAAAGTGTCACGGTTACCCGCAACCGGTTGGCAGCAGAAATCATCAACCAGCTTTGCGCACTGTGTGAAACGCTGGAAACACGCGCTTTTCTTGCAGAATACCGCAGCCGTTCGATGATTTTGGGAGAACCAATCCGCTTTCCGCGCAATAACGTGTGGACCAACGCAAAAGCGGTTGATATTGATGAAAATGGAGGCCTGATTGTGGAACAGGCCGATGGGCGGCTGGAAACGCTGAGCTCAGGCGAAATCAGCATCCGCAGACTGGATGCTGAATAAAATGCACTGCTCAAGCAAGAATCCGCAAATCCTTCAGACGGCAGCGCAAAGCGCTTCCTAGCAGCAGCGCAATGATCAGCTTAACAACGTCACCAATCAGATACGGCACCACTCCCATCATAAGCGCCTGTCCAAAGCTCAATTTCATTAGATAGGCAAGCCACACCGTGCCAAACAGATCGTCAACCAGCATACCAAGCGCCATGCCCGCCGCAACGATATAGCGTTTCTGTTCAAACTTTTCAATAAAAATCCCGCTGATGACCGCCAGAAACACGAAGCCGATCAAATAGCCTCCGGTGGGCCCAAGCAGCTTGGCGGGACCTCCGGAGAAGCCGGAAAACACGGGAACGCCCACAATCCCCAGCAGCAGGTAAACGATACAGCTCACTGTCCCCCATTTCCATCCCAGCAAAAACACGGCCAGAAATACGGCGAAGTTTGTCAGAGAAAGCGGAACCGGACTGAAAGGAAGCGGGATTGAAAGCGGCCCCAGCACACACAGGATCGCAGTCATGACGCCAATCAACGCCAGCCGGTAGGTTCTGGTTTTATTTACTGCCATATGATGGATCTCCTTTTTTGATAAAATATCTCCTCTATCATAAAAGAACGGCCGCCAAATGTCAACCTATTTAATTTAATTAGTTTACATCAGATTCCTAAAAACTGCCGCAAAACGCATCACACAAACGGGCATTTTAGAAAAGACGCGCTGCAAACTGTTAACAAACACAGTTGGCAGCGCGTCCTTATGATGCGTTGTGATTGGAAAACGGGATTATTTATTTTTGTGGTTTGCACGTGCCAGCTCTTTATCCGCCTTTTTCTGGGCGGCCCTAGCAGCTTCCTCTGCCTCTTCCTTCGCTTCCTGCGCCTGCGCACGAGCCTTTGCTTCCTCATACATCGCGGCGATCTCATCATAGTGCTTATAATTCTCTTCCTGGATAAGAAGCTTCTTCGCATCAAGCCACGGCTTAGCAGCCCGATGATAACGAGAGTTTGCATTGGTGGCTTCCTTAATTTCCGTACGCACTTTTGCGCGCGCCACCTTGTCCTTCTGAACGTTGAGCTTCGCCTGCTTCACAGCCGCCTGATCTTTGCTCTCCTTCGCGGCAAAGAGCGCCTTGTAAGCCTGCTCAAGCTCCATCTCCAGCCGGTCTTCCTTCGCAAAAAGGCCATCGAAAATAGAAGAATCAAATTCTACTAACCCGTTCGGATAATGCTTGAGAATAACCTTCTTAGAAGTCAGCCGATCTCTCGCCTCTTCAATGGCGGCCTTGCGGTAGAGTTTTTCCTCCTCCGTTTTCTTTGGCAGCGCCTTAGCCCTCTGCAAAACGTCAGGCTCCACATTCACGAGATTGGACAGGCCCGCCGCGTAGACCTCCTTGGCAACCGCGACCTTCTCCTGCATCTCAAGCGTGCTGAATTTATTCATCTCCTCGATGACGAACCTGGAGATTTCGATCATGCGGTTATGTTCGATTGCAGCTTTGTGTGCCTTTTTTGCAGCCTTAATTGCGGCCCGATCCTTGGTTTTTTTCGCATCGCGAATGCCATCCTTCGATTCGGAAACCGGCTCGAAGGCTACATACTCCCTGGCCTCATTAACGAGATCGATCGTTTCCACAAGGCCCCGGTCGGACAGGGCGTTGTTGCCATAGTCCTCAAATAGCGCGCGGACCTTCAAGACATTGATCATTCCGCGCTGCTTTGTCTCCGTCAAATCATAGAAGAAATAGGGAATCACATTCATGATTGCGCCAAAGACCGACAGTCCTACCAGGAGTGCAAAGGTGTCCTCAAAAATATTCCGGTTATAAAGAACGTCATATGCATTTGTATAGCCCATCATCGCCGCATTCTCGGTTGTGATACCGCAACGTTCATAAACGGCGGGGAGCACGCCGCTCGTCGCCAGTGTGATGACCTGGCCGATCAGGGCGACGGTCGAGAACATGCCGTCGATGCGTTCTCCCGTGATATACTGCTGGTAGTCACGGATATCACCTTGGATACTGGGATTGAGAACATGTGCGAAAGCGCCTACTACACCATTGCTGAATAGGCAAATCAGAACCAGCCAGATGCACATGCGTGGATCCACATTCACGACAATCGGATAAATCGAGGCGAGAAATACGACATTGAGGAAATTGGTCACCAAAAGTACACGCTTTTTGCCAAATCGCCGAATTGCCCACGGGGCCATAAGCATTCCCCAAAGTGCGGCATTGCCATTGATCGTCTGAATTAAAGCAAACTGGCCTTCCGTGCAGGCATGCTGGTACTGGTACAGCCACTGCAGGATGGTACCGTAGGATGCTTCGAGGAAACCCAGCCAACCTGCCAGAGAAATAATCCAGAAGTATTTGTTCTTTCCAACAGCACGCAGGGCGTCTATAAATTTCACCTGCACCACGTGCGTTTTCGCCTGAATGATCTTCTCCTGCGTATTGGCATATACCATGATGGAAAGCAGGAAACCGATAATCAGCATCGGCGGATATGCAAACCGATACAGCTTCATATTGGTCATATCGCCATTGGTCAGGAATTTTGCAGCCATTGGCATGACAATATTGACAATAGAGGGAGCGAGGGAATAAATAACGGATTTCACCGTTGCAGCATCTGTTCTCTCCTGTGTATTCGGAGAAAGTACAAGAATCAGATTGTCATATGCTTCATAG
>DAWDUP010000066.1:8648-9710 GCA_052346825.1 Candidatus Fimivicinus sp.
TCATAGAAGAACATATAGAAAAACTGGAAGCCGATATTAAAAAGCAAAACTGTCAGCATTTTAAACGGCATGCTCATATGTTCATAAGGCATCCATACAAAGCCGATTGCCAGAAGCACTGTAGGAACGCCCATATAGAGAAGATAAGGGCGGTACTTTCCCTTTTTGCTGCGTGCGCTGTCGATAATATTGGCGCGCAGAGCCGTCAACGGAAAACTCGACAAAATTGCAAGCACATACAAAAGATAAATTTTTGTCGGCTCAATACCGATTGCGTTACCGATAATAAAATTACCGACAGAGAGCGAAATAGCCTGTACGACTGTAATGATAAAATATGCGCCGATACCGCCGACGCTGTATGCGGCAATTTCCTTAAAGGGCATGTACCTGCCGGCTGGCGGCTTATTCCAGTAATGCTTTACATCCGTCAGCAAAGTTTGGGCCGTTTGCTTGAGCTGCATTTCTGATCCTCCAAATCACACAAAAATATTTCATGCATTCCAACACACACCTATAGATTTTAACGTATTTTCAACAAAAATGCAAGGTTTAAAGCGTAGCTTATTTACGAAAAGGCTGCATATCTTTATTTCAATGGAAAATTTATTTTTGATATAATATTATGTAAGTTTTACAAATATAGATAAAATCTTAATAAATCGGGGATCGGCCCCGGTTCTCCAGATCTTATCCTCCTCATCGGAATAATATAGCTTATTCATGCCTGTGATTAGCGCGGACGAGTTCCTGATCCGTCTTCTTTTGCCACACTTCTGGCCGCCGCAAGGCACTGGCAGCGGCCAGAATCTTTTTACTCCTGCCCCGGCCTGACCGCCAGCAGAAAACACAAATATACTGTTACCAGCAGCAGGGAAAAATTATAGCCGCTGCGCAGCAAAAGGTAAAACCCCAAAAAAGCGCATGGCAGAAGACATATAGCAGAGAGAACCGTTACGATTCGCTGCGCTGTTTGCATCGCGCAGAAGCGGCATAGAAAAAAATATAGAGCCCGTCCCCCGTCGAGCGCGGACACCGGCAGCAGATTAAACAGGGCGAGCA
>DAWDUP010000066.1:9720-11340 GCA_052346825.1 Candidatus Fimivicinus sp.
CCGGGCGAGCACCAGATTGACCGACGCTGCTTCCATCATGCGCATGTTTCTTCCCCATCCGCTCAACGCCGCCAGCAGCAAAAAGAGAACCAAATTGACCAACGGGCCTGCAAGCGCGGCAGCGATTTCCTGTGCAAAGGTAAGCCTCTGCCCCTTCGCCCGGACGATTTCCATACCGGACAGACTCAGCTTCAGAGCCTGAGGCGTTTCACCATACCAGAACAAGCACAGCAGATGCCCCATTTCATGCAGCAACGCTGCGCAAAGTGAAACAGCCGCCGTACCGCTTGTGTCATATAAAAACATCAGCGTTACGGCGGCAGCAAAGGGAAACCCGATGGAAACCGTCGTTCCCTTGCACTTAAACTGCATCCTTGTAAGCGTTATCCGCCCCTAAAATCCAGGCGGGATTGTACAGGACTCCATTGACGCACACCTCAATATGCAAATGCGGGCCCGTAGTCATACCGGTATCACCCACAAGGGCGATCGTCTCCCCGTCCCGCACAACGGCCCCCTCCTCCGCAAGGATCTCGGAGCAATGGCAATAGGTTGTTTCCAGACCATTTTTATGCGTCAAGGTGATATAATTTCCATTCCCCTCAGAGAAGCCAATCTCTTTCACCGTCCCATAATAAGCAGCTGCAATCCGCGTCCCTTTTTCAGCGGCAATATCCATGCCGCGATGAAAACCAAGCTTTTTGGTAACGGGATGGATCCGATATCCATAGGAAGAGGTCACCCGGCCCTCTACCGGACGGACCACTGGTACGCTCACGATACAGGGCGAAAAGGAGGTACCTGACACCGGTGCTCTCACACCTTCAAATAGCGTCTCATCTGTACCGCCCATTCCGTTGAGCGCCTCGTACGAGGTAGCTTCACCAGCCTGCCCGGATGTCTCTGCGGAGGAATCTGCCTCCTGTGTGTCCTTCTGCGTTGGCTCCGGCTCATCGACACGCATTGTCTCCTCCGCTGGCGCATTCGCCTGCGCCGCGTTTGTTTCCCCGCTTGCGTCCGCCTCCGGCCAGGTATCCGCAGGCGCGAAGATAAAGGAGCCGATCTGCTTAAACGCGGCGGCGGCATCCTGCATCGTCCAGTCCTGAGAGAGCATATTGTCATAGGCCTCCCGCAGCGCCTGTTGCGCGTTGGGGTTCGTCTTGACCATCAAGAATGCGCCAGCCAGCAGCACGGCGCATACGGCAAGCTGTACAACAATCACCCGCACCAGATAGTCCCGCCGGCCGCTGGGCTTCTTTCCTTTTTTTTCCCCGGAGGGTCGTGTGCGTTCCCGCTGATAGGTTTGCAATTCGTCCATCAATTTCACCTGCCCGCGCCGTATGTCCG
The DNA here is from genome assembly GCA_052346825.1 of Candidatus Fimivicinus sp. Classification (GTDB taxonomy): domain Bacteria; phylum Bacillota; class Clostridia; order Oscillospirales; family Acutalibacteraceae; genus Fimivicinus. Next base: position 11,068 of record DAWDUP010000066.1, read on the forward strand.
GCTGTTTTCTCTTATATATATGCACGGGCTGCATGAAAAAGTCATGCTGTAAAATAACGAAAAAATATATCTGTCAGCCTGTCGAAAAAGTATAGATTGCCTTGACAAGGGAAGAAAAAATTGGACCGCGCTCGGGCCGCGCGGGCCCTCCCTTTTCCGTTCGGCCGGAAAAGGAAGCAAAAGGGGCCGTTTTGCACGGCACTTCGGCAGCGGTAAATCTGAGACACGATCGAACCCGTTCGGCGGGACGCACAAAAACTCGCCGCCTCACGG
>DAWDUP010000067.1:0-7378 GCA_052346825.1 Candidatus Fimivicinus sp.
GACCTTATGAAAACGTCCTAGACGCCCGCTGCGGAAAGCGAATATTTCCTGCGGCGCACCCCTTTCACGATCATTTGAGGCGGCGGAAGATACTCCGCCGCTTTTCACGTTCAGCCAAACTTTTTCATCCCTATTTGATTGTTTGAATCCCGCTCGCCCGAATCGAAACGCCACCCGGCTTTCCGTCAATTTCTCATTGCTTTCTCTCCATCTGAAATCCGATCTCCGTCTGTGCCGGATTATTGAGCAATTTCCCCGTATAGTCAAATCTGGACCCGTGGCACGGGCAGTCCCATGACAGCTCCGCCGGATTCCACTCGAGCCTACAACCCAGGTGCGGGCAGCGCACCGTAACGAAATACGCGCCGCCGTCCGGCGTTTTGTACACGCCATATTTCTCCCCCTCCACCTTCACGACCGCCGCCGTGCCATTCGGAATTTCGAAGAGGGTTTTCCGCGGGATTTCCAGCTTTTCCTTTGCAATGCTGTAAACCGTCTGTGCACCATCGAGCAGGAGCTTCGGGGCACTGATAAAGGGATGGAACCGCTGCGGGGAAAAGACAGGCGCGTCCCTGTTTTCCTGTCCGCAAATGAGATCCGTCAGGATCTCCGCAGCCGCCATCGCGGTGGTCATCCCCCATTTCTGAAATCCGGTCGCCACGTATACGTTCGGCCATTTTTCGCTGATCGGGCCGATCAGGGGGATTTGGTCATGCGGCATACAGTCCTGTGCCGCCCAGCGGTATTTCACCTTGCAGCCCGGATAAAAAATTTCCGCGCTCTGCATCAGCCGCTCAAAATTGCCGCCCTCTTGATTGTTTCCCGTGCGCGTCCCTGCGCCGCCGAGCAGCAGGCAGCCCTCCGCATCCCGGAAGGAGAGGCTGTTTTTCTCCTCGCCAATATACATCCCGCCGATAGGCGCAGCGTTTTCGAGCGCGAGCACATAGGAGCGCTCCTGATGCATGCGCAGGAAGAAAAAGCCGGGCACGTTAACGATTGGAAAATGCGTGGCGAGCACAACCGCCTTCGCCCGGACCGTTCCGCCGGGCGTGAGCACCTCTCCCCTGCCGATCGCCGTCACCATGGTATGCTCATAGATCTCCATATCCTTTGACAGCGCAGAAAGGAACTGGAGTGGATGGAACTGCGCCTGTCTGGCAAACCGCACGGCATTGGTCACGGAAAAGGGCAGCGCAGTTTTTGTGACGATGGATGCGGGAAGGCCGAGAGACTGTGCCGCGGCCGCCTCACGCTGCGTCTTTGCCCCGCTGGCGGTGCTGTAGACATACGCTTCCGTCTCCTCCAAGCCGCACCGGATGCCGTTTTCTGCCGCCAACTCCCAGTAGGCATCAATCGCCCGCTGATTCGCGTGGGCATATTGCAAAGCGTGCTCCCGCCCAAGGCGGCGGATGAGTTTATCGTAAATCAAACCGTGCTGCGATGTAATTTTCGCCGTTGTCCCCTTTGTCACGCCCGACGCGATGGTCTCCCGCTCGAGCACCGCGGTGTCGAGCCCCGCCCGCCTGAGCCGCGCCGCCGTTAAAATCCCCGTTATCCCGCCGCCCACGACGACGACATCCTTTTGCAGATCGCCCACAAGGGACGGAAATTGGGGAAGTCCGCTGGTAGCCTGCCAAATCGATTCCATGTTTGATCCCTGCCTTTGTATATTCGAACGTAGATATAGTATTGGCTGCAAAGCGGGATTCATCCATAAAACAAAATATGCCGCCGCGAACAAATCCGCGGCGGCACGTGACAGAAAACGTGTTATTCTTCTTTTAAGGACAGCGAATGAAGGCCGTAATATTGCGCCTTTGTGACATTCGCCCAGTGCTGCGGGTTTGGCTCCACATCGGCTAGCCCATAATAGGGAGAATAGGCATTGTCCTTTACGCGAACCTCGCTCACAGACACATCGAAATGCCCTTTCGCCTTCTCCCGCTCGATATACGCTTCGCGTGCCTGAATCCGGCGGTACGCCTGCGCGTTTTGCGCGTAGGTATTTCCATACATTATAGCGGCGCAAATCATGCAACCGATAAAAACGAAAACGCACACCACGTTGGGCACCGTTTTGTCTAAGCGAATGCCGGAACAAATCGTCCCCACTGCAATGATCGCACAGACGACAGAGCCAAACATAGCCCGCCCGGGAAAATATGGCACGGGCAGCATTGCATAAATTCCAGCCAGAGCCCCTATCAGATAGACTCCGCTGAGCAGAACCCGGCGGTGTTTGGCCTGCCGGTCTTCAGTTGCGAAGAAGTGGAGCAGGATGAGACAGGCGGCGAAAAGAGCCAAAATGGGAAGCACATAATAGAACAGCCTGCGATTGCAGACGGTAAATCCATCCCCGAGCCGCTGAAAGGTTATACCGAGTTCGCCAAAATTATGCTCCACCCGTACACCGTTGCCCGGTGCGCAAATCATCACAACGAATCCCACAACCGCGCCCGCCAACGATCCAAAAGACCATCTAGGCGCCTTGATTCTGACCGCCTTGTCATAAATCAAAAACAGCACCATCAGCACGATCAGGGCCCCGCCGGAATTTTCATTGGTCCATCCAGCAAAAAAGCCCGCGGGAATGGAGAGCAGTAGCCACCCCCATCTTCCGGCATGGGACTGCCCTTTCTGGGCATATAGCCGAAATGGGAGCAACATGGCGAGCCGCACAATGGAGCCCCACATATAGTTGGCGCTCCCGTCGACCCATAGCATCGTCTGCCCATAAACGGGAATCAGAAACCACACCATCAGGTGCACGCCGAAATACAGCGCCGGATTGTGCCGGCCCGTCCCCTTACAGTGCCAGTAGATCAGCCCGGTAAAAAGCAGGTACCCCAGTGTATTGACCAGATTGAATACGGGCTTTCCCCAGAGCAGGAACAGCTGCGTCAGAAAATGCAATACCAAACGCCCGTTCATCGTATCATAATGATTGCGCATGGAAAAAAAGATATCCGCAATGCGCTCCACCCGCTGATTGATCGCGCCGAATATAAACCGGTAATTAAAATCGTCTGCAATCAGCGCCGTCTGTAAATTGAACGCATAAAAAAAGGCCGCGCACACAGCGGCGATCGCAACAAAAACAGTAACCCGGAGCCAGCGTTTCTCCTTATATGTATGCCGCATGCGCCCCCATAGGCCTTGCGGCTCATACCGCTGCGCAACGGCCGCATCCGGTATCCGCTCCTTTACCTCCATAAAAGCCCGGCACGCTCCTTCCCCCGCCGATGCGGGAACGCTCCTATTTTACCGAAGAGGCCGGGAAAAGTCAATGATTCCCTGGAAATGTGAAAAATGCCCACACAACGCGCTCTAAAAATTTCTGCGAAACATGGTGTCCTCCTGCGTCAGGCTCTCCACGGTTTCATAGCCCAGGCGGCGCAGGAGCTCCATCGCATAAGGGTTGTCAACCGGGGTGCGCACCGGCGCCGCTTCACCATAATGCGCCACATGCAGAGCGCCCTCCTCTCTCGGCAGCAGCGTTTTGGGGCCGCCCACGCAACCGCCCACACAGCCCATGCCCTCGAGAAAATTGCCGCGGATTTCCCCCTGCATCAATTCATTGAGCATCTTTTTGCAGGCGGGTACGCCATCTGTCTGCCGCGCCTTTAACGGAATACGCCTGCCAGGGCGCAATCGTTCGAGCGTCGTTTTGACCGCTTCGCTCACGCCGCCCGTATGGGCATAGATGCGCCCTGCGCGGGAAGAATGGTCTCGCAAATCCTCCTCCATCCGCTCTGGGTCGATGGACGCAAAGGCGAAGACATCCTGTATCTCCTGAAAGGTCAATACAAAATCGATGGCGTCCGCAATGTCCTTCTCCCGTGCCTCCGCCTTTTTGGCCACACAGGGACCGATAAAGACCGTGACCGCACCGGGGACGAGCCTTTTGACCGCACGCCCGCAGGCGATCATCGGGGAAACAGAGGCTGGGATATGCGGTGTCAGGCTCCTGTACACCTTGCGGATCATCGCAATCCAGACCGGACAGCAGCAGCTTGTCAGCAGAAAATCCTCCTCTGAACGCACCAGCTCATCAAAATCAAGCGCTTCCTTGAGCGTGAGGATATCGGCAAACAACGCTACCTCCACCATGCCCGCGAAGCCCAGCGCTTTAAACGCAGAGCGCAGCCTGCCTGGCGTGACCTTCCCGCTAAACTGGCTGACAAATGCAGGTGCGATAAGCGCATAGACCGGCGCACCCGTATTCGCGACCGCTTCGAGCACCGGCAAAGTGTCCCGGCTCTGCGTGAGCTTTCTCGCCTTGCAGGCATCGATGCACAGGCTGCACCCCGTGCAGGTATCCTGATCAATCTCAATATTGCCGTCCTCATTCCGGCGGATGGCGTGAAAAGGGCATACGCCCAGGCATGCGGATTCCCCCTCCTCGCAGTCACAGGGGGAAAGCCGCCATACCGGCGCGTGATGCTGTGGGTGCAGCAGGCAGTCGAGCTGATGCGGATCAAAGTCGAGCAGCTCCACCTCGCGCAGAGCCTCTTCATGCCTCCCTGCAAGCGCCGCGCGGGCGAGCTTTTCATAAAGGGCATAAAAGGTTTCCATAAAAATCCCCCGTTTTAAAAAGACAGGCATGAAGCCGTTTGCATGTAGTATGCCCCATTACGCGCCAATTGCTTCATTGGATTCACTTCTCCAGGAAATACATCAGAAACGGAAGGACGAATGCACAAACCCATGCGATTACAACGTCGTCTACCGGATAGTCCGGTACGCCGCGCCCCGTCCTCCTTTCCCGCCGTGCGGCGGCCAAGCTTTTTACGAACAGGAACAAAAAGACCAGAAACGACGGAATGAGCAAATAAATGGCGTAAACAAACGCAATGCCGATGTAGCTGTACCAGGATGGCAGCCCGTCGGCAGCAAAGCCGAAAAAAGTGGCAATACAGAGCCAATAAACCCACCGAGCGCTGATGCGCAGGCTATGAAACATGTTTCTTCCCCCTTCTGTTATCCGGGTAAGGAAAACCAGAAATAAACGCCGCCTCAAAGCCCTTTGCCGTGAAGTAATCCTCCAAAGTCTCCTGCAGCCGAGGCTCATCCTCGGCCACCAGCAACCGATATCGCATACACGCTTCTCCCTTCTCTTCCCGATGTGCTTATGATAATACTCCCATGTGTATTTTCTGTGTTTTCCGGCGTGCAATGAATAGAATTGAGGAATTAGCACTCATGTATATCGAGTGCTAAAGTTTACACTTCCGTCATAAATGATATCTATTTTTTTCATAAATGCGGGATATGCTAAGAATCGTGATATAGGGAAGCTTACATCCGGCTGAACATTCCAGAAAATGGACACCAATGTACAGAAAAGGATAGCGGCCCTCAAATGATGATTTTATATATGAAAGAAATGGAGCGATCGGCTATGTTTGAACTGATTCCTTTGACCCGTAGCGAGAGAAATATGCTAAAGGATTTGGACCGCGGCTGGGAGCGGATGGAAAAAGACCTTCGCAGAGAAGAAAAGAAAGTCGCGTCCATGCGCGCCGATATCTTGGAAAAAGACGATTGTTATCTTCTACAGGCGGAGCTTCCCGGCTTTTGCAAGGAGGAGATCTCCATTGATATCGAGGAAGGCCGTCTGACCATCCGCGCCATGCACAACGACGAAGCAGAAAAAACAAAACACCCATTTATCCGCAGGGAGCGCCATTATGGCATATATGAACGCAGCTTCGACCTTTCCGGCATTGAAGAAGACGGTATCACCGCTTCCTATCGCCACGGTGTGCTGGAATTAACATTGCCGAAGCTCGGCATAAAAAAGCCGGACAGCCGCCGCATTGATATCGGCTGAGAAAAAACGGGATTGCGCCTGAGAATGCCACTCCGTTTTTGAAATGGCACAAAGAGGAGGAAACGCTATGAACGCACAAAAATTCACGCAGAAATCCCTGGAGGCCATCGGACTTGCACAGGATACTGCCATAGAATACCAAAATATGCAGGTTGAGCAGCAGCATCTGCTCTATGCCCTGATGACGCAGGAGCAGGGGCTCATCCATGAGCTGCTCGTGAAAATGAAGGTCGACGCGCAGGCCATGCTCTCAGACCTGACCTTCCAGCTTGCCAATATTCCTAAGGTGACGGGCACGGGCCGGGAGGCCGATAAAATTTATGTGGCGCAGGATGTGGACCGCGCCCTAAACGCGGCCGAAAAGATTGCGGCAAACATGAAGGATGAATATGTCTCGGTGGAGCACCTGTTTCTCTCCCTGCTTGACAATGCCAATGAGAAACTAAAAAAGCTATTTCGCGACTATCATATCACAAAGGATACGTTTTTGAAAATCCTGATGGGCGTGCGCGGCGCGACGCGCGTAACGACGAACACGCCGGAGGACACCTACGATGCGCTGAAAAAATACGGTGATGACCTCGTTGAGCGCGCACGCAGCAAAAAGCTTGACCCGGTGATCGGCCGCGACGAGGAAATCCGCAATGTGATCCGCATCCTGTCGCGTAAAACAAAAAATAACCCCGTTCTCATCGGCGAGCCGGGCGTTGGCAAAACGGCGATCGCGGAAGGCCTCGCCCAGCGTATCGTGCGTGGCGACGTGCCGCACAGCCTGCAGGATAAGACAATCTTCTCCCTCGATATGGGCGCTTTGATCGCGGGCGCGAAATACCGCGGAGAATTTGAGGAGCGCCTGAAGGCCGTGCTCAACGAAGTCAAAAAGAGCGAGGGCAAAATTATTCTCTTTATCGATGAGCTGCATACGATCGTCGGCGCGGGCAAAACGGAGGGCTCCATGGATGCGGGCAACCTCTTAAAGCCCATGCTTGCGCGCGGCGAGCTGCACTGCATTGGCGCGACAACACTCAATGAATACCATCAGTATATCGAGAAGGACCCTGCGCTTGAGCGCCGGTTCCAGCCCGTGATGGTCGACGAGCCGACGGTCGAGGATACCATCGCCATCCTGCGCGGCCTGAAGGAGCGCTTCGAGGTGTTCCACGGCGTCAAGATTCAGGATCAGGCGCTCATCGCGGCCGCCACGCTCTCTAACCGTTATATCACCGACCGCTTCCTGCCCGATAAGGCGATCGACCTCGTCGATGAAGCCTGCGCCATGATCCGCACGGAAATCGATTCCATGCCTATGGAGCTCGACGTCATCCAGCGCAAGATCATTCAGCTTGAGATTGAGGAGGCCGCGCTGAAGAAGGAAAAGGACGCGCTCTCCCTGGAGCATCTGTCTGAAATCCGCAGGGAGCTTGCCGAAATGCGCGAGCAGTTCAATTCGCTCAAGGCCAAATGGGATAATGAAAAAGCCTCCATCGGCAAAGTGCAGAAGCTACGCGAGCAGCTGGAGCAATTGAATGCCGATATCGAGCGCGC
>DAWDUP010000067.1:7388-10684 GCA_052346825.1 Candidatus Fimivicinus sp.
CCTATGACCTGAATCAGGCTGCAGAGCTCAAATACGGCAGGCTGCCTGAGCTGCAAAGAAAGCTGGAGGAAGAGGAAAAGCGCACACAGGAAAAGGAGCATCGGGACAGTCTCCTGCGCGACAAGGTCACAGAGGAGGAGATCGCCCGTATCGTCGAGCGCTGGACCGGCATCCCGGTCGCCCGCCTGATGGAGGGCGAGCGCGAGAAGCTGCTGCATCTCGAAGATATCCTGCATCAGCGCGTGATCGGCCAAAACGAGGCCGTCACCAAAGTGACAGAGGCGATTATCCGCTCGCGCGCCGGCATTCAGGACCCGAACCGCCCGATCGGCTCCTTCCTGTTTCTGGGCCCCACAGGGGTGGGCAAGACGGAGCTTGCCAAGGCGCTGGCGGAATGCCTGTTTGACGATGAGCGCAATATCGTGCGCATTGATATGACCGAATACATGGAGAAATTCTCCGTCTCCCGCCTGATCGGCGCGCCGCCCGGCTACGTCGGCTATGAAGAGGGCGGCCAGCTGACCGAAGCCGTCCGCCGCAAGCCCTACAGCGTGATTCTCTTCGATGAGATTGAAAAGGCACATCCGGATGTGTTCAACATCCTCCTGCAGGTGCTCGATGATGGACGCATTACAGACTCGCAGGGCCGCACGGTGGATTTCAAGAATACGATCATCATCCTCACCTCCAACCTCGGCTCCTCTGCCCTGCTCGACGGCATTGAGCCAAACGGCGAGATCAGCGCTGCGGCCAAGGCGGAGGTCAGCGAGCTGCTGCGCCGCTCCTTCCGGCCGGAATTCCTCAACCGCCTTGACGAGATCGTCTTCTACAAGCCGTTGACCAAGGGCGACATTGCCAAAATTGTCGATCTCCAAATTGCAGATCTCAACCGCAGGCTCAGCGACCGACAGATCTCCTGTGAGGTTACAGAAGCTGCAAAGGATTTCATTGTTGAAAATGGCTACGACCCGGTCTACGGTGCAAGGCCGCTCAAGCGCTTCATCCAGAAGCACGTGGAGACGCTCATCGGCCGCCGGATCATTGCGGACGACCTGACGCCGAATACGGTGCTTGTGGTAGACAGCGATGAGGACGGACTGACGATCGAGAGAAAAGGATAATTCCCATATGGCAGACGAACGGACATGATCGTTTCCGCCATGGCCAAATCGTGAATAGAGGGCTGCCGAGAAGCAGGTTTGATCCCGCTTCCCGGCAGCTTCTTTTTATGCTGCAAACTGCGGTGTTTCGCCCGCGACGACGTGCAATCAAGAAGGCTACGCCCCTGCGCTATCATTTAGATTATTTCCCTTCATGTCATCGTATAGAGGAGATTCTACCGCTGTCCAGCCGCTTTCAAGCATAAAAAAGGATTGTTGCAAATGGAAGGTTCCCATTTGCAACAATCCTTTTTCGCTCTCTCGAAAATCTCATCAGATGAAAATCTTCGCAATCAGCTTTGCAATATGTAAGAAAGCCTTTGTAAGCCAAGCTGCCATTTGAAGGCACCTCCTCTCTCTCTCTGCTTGTCTCTATTGTAGCATAAATATTTAAAAAATCAAGAATAAATATATAATAGAATTCAACATTATTCGATCATATTTATCTATTATGCTGTTTATATAGCTGATTTTTTCTTGATTTTCTTCCTATTACTCTTTTTCGAAAATGATCGCGTCATACTGAAATCCAGACCATTTACTAAGGCCACACTCTTACAAGGACTATCGTACACCATTTGAAGCCCGTTATGGAATCCAAAATTATTAGCATCAGTGAATAGGGGCAGGTTTGCAAGGCCACAGGGCGAAGGCTGGCTGCCGCCAACCGAGGCCGAGAACGCAGCAAACGTGGCTTTGCGGATGCCGGGCGGCGCTGTTTCCTCTTGTTACCAATGCGATCTTTGCCAAAGTTAAAAAGAGATGACGAGAGCATGAATGGGTGTTATAATTTATGATTATAGAGAGTATGTTGGTGCATTTTTGGCGAATAAGGCCGCATACGGAAAAGCGGCAGTCTGGAGGCGATTGTGGAAACAAAAGATATCATGCTTGCTAAAGCAAAATTTAAAGATTGGGAATCGATATATCACAGTGTCTGGTCAAGGCCAGAACCAGCCCAATATATGCAATGGCAAATAACAGAGAGTGAAGAAGCAGCCAAAGAACGAATGCAAAAACAATTGCTTACCAGAAAATTCATGATACATATTTGGTATACGAAAAAAAGAGTGGTGAAGCCATTGGGTTTGCTGGGGTTGAGGAAATAGCGCCACACATTTTTCAAGATGCGAGCATTGCACTTGGCCCTATGTACGTTGAAAAAGGTTATGGAAAACAAATTCTGCAACTGTTACTTGAATATTGCGTTTCTTTGGGAGGGAAGGAATTCTTTTATTCAACACAATCAGCGAATGTGGCCTCAAAAGCCTTGGCTATATCTTGCGGTTTCTCTTACCGTTACTCAAGGCAGAGAACAGATTTGCGAACTGGCAAACCTTATGAGCTAGAGATTTATAGTAGGAAATTGTAAGCACAGTTCTTTGGAATATTTCAAGTCTGGCGATGGCAATATAACAGTAAGTTTTTCACTCGATGGTATGGATGATCAAGGTTCGTGGTATTTAGCATTAGCAACAAACATATAAAAACGATAATAGGAACCCTAAATACGATTTTGAACTTGTTAATTATTAAAGAAAAGGCAGTTCGAGTTATGGTAAAAAATTAGAATCTGAGGTGATCGTGTTATGTGTACAGCAGCAACTTATAAAACAAAAGATTTTTATTTCGGCCGCACGCTGGACTATGAGTTTTCCTATGGCGACGAGGTTACGATAACGCCTCGCAAGTATCCATTCCGTTTTCGCAAAATGGGGATTATGGAGAACCATTATGCAATGATTGGCATGGCACATGTTGCAGAGGACTATCCGCTGTATTATGAGGCGATCAATGAAAAGGGGCTCGGCATGGCGGGCTTAAATTTCGTGGGCAACGCAGATTACCAAGAGGAAGCACGAGGGATGGACAACGTGGCGTTATTTGAATTCATTCCGTGGATTTTGGGGCAGTGTGCTTCAGTGAAAGAAGTTAGGGAATTACTGGTGCGAATCAATCTTGTCCAGATACCGTTCAATGATAAATTTCCACTTGCCGAACTTCATTGGCTGATTTCCGACCGTAACGAATCAATTACGGTGGAATCGGTAAAGGAAGGTATGAAGGTATATGACAATCCTATGGGCGTACTCACCAACAATCCGCCCTTTGCTGAACAGCTCTTTCAGCTAAATA
>DAWDUP010000067.1:10694-11291 GCA_052346825.1 Candidatus Fimivicinus sp.
AGCTAAATAACTATATGCATTTGTCTGCAAAGCCACCGGAGAATCATTTCTCAGACAAGCTCACTTTCCACACCTATAGCCGCGGTATGGGTGCATTGGGCTTGCCGGGAGATCTATCTTCCCAATCGCGTTTTGTCAGGGCCACTTTCACAAAGATGAACTCAGTTTCCGGAGATTCAGAATCTGAGAGCGTCAACCAGTTTTTCCATATCCTTAGTTCTGTTGAGCAGCAGCGTGGCTGCTGCAAAGTGGGAGACGGGAAATATGAAATTACTATTTATACATCCTGCTGCAATGCGGACAAGGGTATTTATTACTATACGACCTATGAGAATCATCAAATTACAGCGGTGGATATGCACAGGGAAAACCTGGACGGAACTATGCTAACCAGGTATCCGCTGATTCAGGGCGAGCAAATGAAAAGGCAAAACTAATTACAGACGAAAGGCGGGACGCACGGACGGCGTGCGGAGCGTAAGCCGTCAAGTCCTTTTTTGACAGGCTGATTCCCTGACAGCGTCAGGGGAAATCAGTCTGATTTACTTTCATTGTGATGCAGGTATCGCTGACGCGACTTCATTCTCTTTGCTCGAT
>DAWDUP010000068.1:0-1140 GCA_052346825.1 Candidatus Fimivicinus sp.
TTTTGCTTCCTTTTCCGGCCGAACGGAAAAGGAAGGGCCCGCGCGGCCCGAGCGCGGTCCAATTTTTTCTTCCCTTGTCACGGCGATCAGAAAAGCAAGCATAATATACAGAAATTTTATTCTTGTGCCTTTTGATGAAATGATCATGCACCCGATATCGGCGAGAGGCACGTGGGTTTCCACCAGCGGTGCAATACGGTTGCTCCATCATGTTGTTGAGTCTGAATTTGACGGAATGCATCTACTAAATAGTAGATTATTTATTAAATAATCATAGATCGTTTTTATGCATAGTTGACAATACGGACAATCTCATGTACAATAAAAGCAAATATTTGGCAGGGTGTTCTGGAATACACGTCCTGCCGAATTGAAATGAATCTGAAAGGGTGAAGAAAATGAAGAAAACCAGAAAAATCCTCAGCTTAATTTTGGCCGTCGTGATGATGTGCTCTGTGTTTGCAGGCGTATTGACGGCGTCTGCGGCAACCTCCGGCCCGTATTCTTATGAGCTGATTAATAATGGTAAGGAAGTTAAGATTACAGCCTATAATGAAAACAAAGCAATTGTATCCATCCCCTCCAGAATTGCTGGAAAGCCAGTCACCGTGATCGGTGCTTACGCCTTCAGCGGAATCGGAAGGCTCCAGAACGTTTATCTCCCGCTGTCTGTCAAGACGATTGAGGATCATGCGTTCTATCAGAGCAACAGGATTACCGGCCTTACGATCCCGGCCAATGTGGATGTTATTGGCGATTATGCATTTGCGGGCTGCAATAGGCTGGAATGGGTCACCATCATGAACGGGACGGAGCGGATTGGCGACCATGCCTTCGCAGAATGCGACCGCCTTCAGAAAATCAGGATACCGGGGAGTGTCCGTCAGATTGGCAACTATGCGTTCTACGGCTGCGGTCGCCTGGAGACCGTCAGCATGAAGAAGGGCGTGCAGGAGATCGGTGATTATGCGTTTGCGGCCTGCAATCGCATTGAAAAGGTTCACTTCCCGAAGACGGTTGTCCGTATCGGCGATCGTGCTTTCTGGGGCGATGTCCGGCTGATGAAGGTCTATTTTGATGGCAACGCGCCGGAGCTTGGCGATAGCGTCTTTGTTATGATCGAAAACAATGCGAAGCTTT
>DAWDUP010000068.1:1150-2870 GCA_052346825.1 Candidatus Fimivicinus sp.
AAGAGTGGGAATAACACATTCCAGGGCGGCCAGTGGGAGCGCTTCCAGCGGAAGACTTTCCTGATCTGTCCGTTCTAAATGGTAAGGAAAATAGAAAGCATAATGATCCGGCATACCGGTTTGAACCGGTATGCCGGATTTTTATAAAGTGGAATGTCTGTACCAGGCTTTTGGCCGAAATCATTATTTTGGAATTTCACCAATTTGCGAAGAGCATTCTCATAAAGCAGCAGCGAGCAGTCTGGTCCACGTAAGACCGGTTGGACTCACACTGTCCGCCGAAAAGCGCTTTGGATCGATCAAAGCACAGGCCGGGATTTTATGCTGCGTTGGTGCTCGTTTAAGCAGATGTAGTCGTCCCGGTGCCGGCTTGATCTGTTGCGGAAGGCGTCTGCGCATTGGAAGGGGAATCTGTTGGAAAATCGAAGCCGTGCATAAAACCGTTCAGCTCCACGGAGCAGACGTCCCCGCCAATGACCTGACCCTCATAGACGAGCAGATTTGCATGGATGCAGCCGCTGTCAGCGGCGTAGCCGGGATAGTTCTTAATGGCGTAGGTCCAGCGTTTGACCCGTTTGCCCTGATATTTGGTCAGGTCAAATCCCTGCGCCTTTTGAATTGCATTGTATTTTTCATAAACCTCATCGAATTCTGGCGGAATGATGACCTCGGCTACCTCGATCGGATCCTCGTCGAAGCTCCAGCCGAACTGCGAAAGGAACGCCACGCGCTGCTCCGCGTTTTCCGCCTTTATGTTCAGCACGCTGTCCGCCTCTGCCGGCTGATGGAGGCGTGTGACGAGCAGCATGGCAAGCACGAGCAGGACGACGAGCAGAATAAGGATGGCCATCTTGATTTTTGACGATTTTACGGAATATACAAACATGTCAACCACCTCACATATCTCTATGCGCCAGGCTCGTTATTCATTCGTGGCAGGAATTGATTTCCAGACATTCCGTATAGAAAACTTTTTCAACTTTGAATTTTTTATGAAAACCAATAAAAGCTATTCATAATGTGCTATAATGAATTCTAAATTTTGGTCGTTTTTTGATTCCTGAGGGAGGAAAAGAAGCGGTCACAGCCGGCAGGAGGTGATACTGTGGCATCCAAAACGGTCAATGAAATCCTGCAAACAGAACGACAGGCCGACCTTGCGGTTGAGCAGGCGCGCGTGCAGGCAAAGGCGCTTTTGCTCCAGGCGCAGGAGGAGGGCGGCCAGCTTTTGGCGGATCAAACGCGCCTTGCACGCCAGGAGGCGGATGCATTGCGGCGGGAAGCCGGGAAACGGGCGGATGAGATCCTGCAAAAAGCGCGGGAGGAAGCCGACAAACAGGCTGGGGCGCTGCGCGATAGCGTGCGCGCGAAGCGGGAGGATGCATTCATGACGGTCATCCGCTGTATGATTCCGCAATACCCCATAGAAGGGAGACGCTCTGATGGCAAAATGTAAAATGCAGCGCATTGAGATCGCAGCCTTGCTCAGCGACAGTAAAAGGATTGTGGAGCGGCTGCAGCGCAGGGGCGTCGTGGAGGTATGCGATAATTCGGACGAGGAGCTTGTGCGCGTGAGTACGCAGGCGACGATTGCGGTGTTCGAAAAGAACCTGAATCTGGCGGTACAGGCGAGGGAAATCCTTGCGAAATACCTGCCGGCAAAAGCTTCCCTCCTGGATTCCCTGAAAGGAAAGCGGGAGATTTCCACAGACGCCTTCGG
>DAWDUP010000068.1:2880-5236 GCA_052346825.1 Candidatus Fimivicinus sp.
CTGAAAAAATGCTATGAAATTGCAACCCTTGAAAAACAAATCCATGACGCATCGGAGGAACTCGTGCGGCTGCGCACCCAGATGGATGCACTCGAGCCATGGAGAAAGCTGGACATAGCCTTGGCGCCTTTGGCAACGCGGCGCACGCGTTGTTTTGCGGGCTCTCTGCCGGGCTTTCATTCTGCAGAGGAATTGACTGCCCGGCTGCACGAGGCGGACGGCACGCTGACCGCTGTGGAGATCGAGGTCGTTTTCACCTCCAAGGAGCAGACCTGCCTCTGGGTCGTCTGTCTAGACGACATTGCGCAGCAGGTGGAAGAAGCCCTGAGGGAGATAGGATTTGCGCGCCCGTCCGATCCGGCAAAGGAAACGCCGGAGCAGCGCATACGGGCGATGCAGCTGAGAACGGGGGAATGCGAGGCCGCCATCGAAAAGGCACGTAAGGCGATTGAAGCCTTCGCGGGAAGCGAAAAGGAGCTCGAATTCCTCATTGATTATTTTACGATGCGTAAGGAAAAATATGAGATGATCGGCCGCCTGGGGATGACAAAAAATACCGTTATCATCAATGGCTATATTCCGCAAAAGGCTGTGGACCGGCTGGGCCGGGAGCTCGAGAGCCGCTTTCCTGTGGCGATCACTGTGTCTGAGCCGGATCAGGATGAGGACGTTCCGGTACTGCTCGAAAACAATGGCTTTTCCTCGCCTGTGGAGCCGATCACGGAGATGTATGCGCTGCCGGCGAAACAGGACATTGATCCCACACCAGTTATGGCGGTCTTCTATTATCTGTTTTTCGGCCTGATGCTGTCCGACGCGGGTTATGGCTGCCTGATGGTGCTCGTATCCGCCATCGCACTGAAAAAATTTCAGCTCGAGGGCAACATGCGCAAGACCATGAAGATGTTTTTATACTCCGGCGTTTCCACGATCTTCTGGGGTGCGCTGTTTGGCACCTGGTTCGGCGATATCGTGCCAGTGATCTATAAGAATTTCCTGCATAAGCCGGCGCCGCGCATGGCAATCTGGTTCGATCCGGTCAGCGATCCGATGAAGCTGCTGCTCTTTTCACTGGGGCTGGGCATTCTGCATCTGTTTTTGGGGTTGGGCGTGCATTTTTATCAGCTCTGGAAAGCGGGAAAACGATTCGACGCCTTTTGCGACGTAGTGCCCATTTACCTGCTGGTGCTGGGGGCGGCTCCCGTTGGCGCAGGGATGCTCACCGAGGTGCCTACGATCTTCAATACCATCGGGATGTATGTCCTGCTGGCAGGCGTGATTCTGATCATCCTCACAGCGGGCCGGGCCTCGAAAAACCTTTTTGCCCGGCTGGGCAGCGGGCTTTACGGGCTGTATAACGCGGCCTCCGGATATCTCAGCGACGTGCTGTCCTATTCCCGCCTGCTCGCGCTGGGCCTTGCAACCGGTGTCATCGGCCAGGTGGTCAATCTTCTGGGGACAATCCCGGAGAATCCCATTGTGAAGGGGATTCTTCTGTTTTTCGTTTTTATCGCCGGACACACGCTCAATATGGCGATCAATATGCTCGGTGCATACGTGCATACCAACCGGCTTCAGTATGTGGAGCTGTTTTCCAAATTCTATGAGGGCGGCGGCAGGCCATTTCAGCCCTTCGCAGTACACACGAAATATGTGAAATTCAAGGAGGAAGCACATCATGAATAGTTTAGGCGTAGCATTGGCAGTACTTGGTGCGGTTCTGGCCGCATTGATGGCGGGCATCGGTTCCGCGAAGGGCGTGGGAATCGCCGGCGAGGCTGCCGCAGGCGTTATCGCAGAGGATCCCGGTAAATTCGGCAAGCTTCTGCTTTTACAGCTCCTTCCCGGCACGCAGGGCCTTTATGGCCTACTGACCGCCGTGCTGGTGCTCAACCGCATCGGACTGCTGGGCGGCAATCCCGTGGAGCTGACCACGTCGCACGGACTGATGTATCTGGCGGCCTGTCTGCCGATCGCAATCGTCGGCTTGTTTTCCGCCATTGCGCAGGGGCGCACAGCCGCGGCCGGTATCGGCGTGGTGGCGAAGAAGCCGGATCAAAACGGTAAGGCGATCACAATGGCCGTTCTGGTCGAGACGTATGCGGTGCTCGCGCTGCTGATCTCCCTGCTGACGGTGCTGAATCTGTAATCCATTTGGAGAGCGTGGGAGTTTATTTGGATAGGAAAATCTCTCCAACCTCCACAGAAAGGATGGTCATGCCAATGACAGGCCTGGAAGAAATGAAGGCAGCCATTGAAGAAGAGAGCCGTTTGGAATGCGGAAAGATCGAAAAGCAGGCACAGGAGCGGCTCGCTCGAATCCGTGAGGATGCGCAGGCCGCTGCAAACGCCCGCT
>DAWDUP010000068.1:5246-5773 GCA_052346825.1 Candidatus Fimivicinus sp.
CTTGATCCATGCCCGCAAAGAATGCGAAAACGAGCTCCAAAGGGCGAAGATGAGCGGCGAAATGGAGACAAAGCGGCTTCTGCTGCGCACGAAGACGGAGATCGTCAGTGAGACGATCGAGATGGCACTGCACCATTTGCGGGAGCTGCCGGACACGGATTATTTTAAGGTGCTCACTGCCCTCGCCAGGACATACGCGTGCAAGGGGGAGGGTGAGATGCGCCTTTCCGAGCGCGATCTCAAAAGGCTGCCATCAGGCTTTGCGGATGAACTCAATGACATACTTGCAACGCAAGGCGCGCGCGTGTGCATCGGTACACAGCCTGCCCGGATCGACGGCGGCTTCCTGCTGATATACGGCGATATCGAGGTCAATTGCAGTTTTGAAGCGCTGCTGGATGCATCGCTTGAAGAGGTCAAGGACGCCCTGAGCCGGGAGCTTTTCGCATAAACTTGCAGATGGGCTTAGCGAGCGTAATGCGATCCATTTTACAGCATGCTCTTCGAAAGGATGACGATGTGTATGA
>DAWDUP010000068.1:5783-11254 GCA_052346825.1 Candidatus Fimivicinus sp.
AGACACGGAATATACCTTTGCCGTTGCGAGCATCCGGGCGAATGAGACATATCTTCTTGGCAAAAGCGCGATGGAGCAGCTGCTCGCCGCGCCCGATATGCGCTCTGCCCTGCAGCTGCTCGCGGACAAGGGCTGGGACACAGGCGGAGCGCTGGAGGATCCGAATGAAATGCTTCGCCGGCAGACCGAGGAGATGTGGGGCCTACTTACCCAAGTGGCCCCCGAGCCGCGGGAGCTCTCTTTTTTAACGGCTAAAAATGATTTCCACAATTGCAAGGCGGCCTTAAAGGGTCTTGTCAGCAATCAGTCTCCAGAGCCATATTGGCTGATACCGAATACAGTGCCGGTGGATATGATCTGGGACGCGGTGTCCAATCAGAATTTCAGCCGCCTGCCCTCTGAAATGCAGCAGGCCGCGCAGGAGGCTTACCACTTGCTCGTGCGTGCTTCCGATGGGCAGCGGGCGGATACCCTGCTCGACCGGGCCGCGCTGGAGGCGGTTAAAGGACGGGCGGGCGAGACCGGCAGCGATTTCGCAAAGCGGCTCGCGGAGCTGATGTGCGCAACGGCAAACCTGAAGATCGCTTTGCGCGCTGCTCATACCGGGCGGGGAGACGGCTTTTTGCAGGAAGCTTTGTGCGAATGTGAAACGCTTCGGAAATCCGCGCTCATTGCAGTCGCCGGACGCGGTGTGCAGGAGCTGACGCAGTATCTTTTGGAAACCACTTATGCGGACTGCGTGCAGGCTTTGTCAAAGAGCTTCGCAGCCTTGGAGAAATGGTGCGACGACCTTCTGATGGAGCAGCTCGACGGAGCGCGGCGGGTGAGCTTTGGGCTCGCACCTTTGGTCGCTTATTATGTGGCGCGGGATAGCGAGATTAAAAATATCCGCATCCTGCTTTCCTGCAAGCGGCTGGGGCTTCCAGCGGAACAGATCCGGGAAAGGATGCGTGAAGCGTATGTATAAGATTGCGGTCATGGGCGACCGGGACAGTGTGTCCGGCTTTGCATCCCTCGGGCTGGAGATTTTTCCACAGGAGGATGCAAATCTGGCTGCTGCAACACTGAAAAAGATGATTTCCGGCGGTTACGCGGTTATTTTCATAACGGAGAAGCTGGCGGCTGAGCTGGAGGCGGAAATTGATCGATACCGGCATATGCCCGTGCCGGCCATCATCCCGATCCCGGGTGTGACGGGCAATACAGGGCTGGGCCTGAGAAGCGTGAGCAAGAGCGTGGAAAAAGCGGTCGGCTTAGATATTATCGGATCATGAAGAAATGAGGTGATAAGTTTGAAAGATCAATCTTTCAAACTGCGTTTTGTGATTTTCGATCATAAACGCCACTCGAAATTTTGGCTGCGCCAAAACCGCACAATTCCGCGGCCCGGCGCAAGAAAGGAATGGTCATACCTATGAGCACAGGTTCAGTCGTGAAGGTAGCCGGGCCGCTCGTCGTCGCACAGGGAATGCGGGATGCGAATATGTTTGACGTGGTGCGGGTAAGCGACCAGCGCCTGATTGGTGAAATAATCGAGATGCACGGGGATCGTGCGTCGATTCAGGTATATGAAGAGACGTCGGGCCTCGGTACCGGCGCGCCGGTGGAATCTACGGGCGAGCCGATGAGCGTCGAGCTCGGGCCAGGGCTTATCGGCAGCATCTTCGATGGCATCCAGCGCCCGCTGGACGATATCATGAGGGTTGCGGGCAATAATTTATCCCGCGGTGTGGAGGTGCCCTCCCTCAAGCGGGATCGGAAATGGAAGTTTGAGCCGTGCGTCACGGCGGGGGATCATGTGAAATCCTGCGATATCATCGGCACGGTGCAGGAGACGGACGTCGTCGTCCACAAGATCATGGTGCCCAATGGGATCGAGGGAGAAATTCTCTCCATCCAGGCGGGCGAATTCACTGTGACGGATACGGTATGCACAGTCAAGACGGCGCAGGGAGAGAAGGCGCTCACCCTCATGCAGCGCTGGCCGGTGCGCCGCGGAAGGCCATATGGGCGCAAGCTCTCCCCGGATGAGCCGCTCATCACCGGGCAGCGTGTCATCGACTGCCTGTTCCCCCTGGCAAAGGGCGGCGTGGCGGCGATTCCGGGCCCGTTCGGAAGCGGTAAAACGGTCACGCAGCACCAGCTTGCCAAATGGGCGGAGGCCGATATCGTGGTCTATATCGGCTGCGGCGAGCGCGGCAATGAGATGACGGACGTGCTTAATGAATTCCCGGAGCTGATCGACCCGCACACGGGTAAATCCTTAATGGAGCGCACCGTCCTGATCGCCAATACGTCCGATATGCCGGTGGCAGCGCGCGAGGCGTCCATCTATACCGGCATCACGATGGCGGAGTATTTCCGTGATATGGGCTATTCCGTCGCGCTGATGGCGGACTCCACCTCCCGCTGGGCGGAGGCGCTGCGCGAGATGAGCGGCCGGCTCGAGGAGATGCCCGGCGAGGAGGGCTATCCTGCCTATCTCGGCAGCAGGCTCGCCCAGTTCTACGAGCGCGCGGGGCGCGTGATCTCATTGGGGACACAAGGCCGCGAGGGTGCACTATCCGTCATCGGCGCGGTATCTCCGCCCGGCGGCGATATTTCAGAGCCCGTCTCGCAGGCGACGCTTCGCATCGTCAAGGTTTTCTGGGGATTGGATGCAAACCTTGCGTATAAGCGCCATTTCCCGGCGATCAACTGGCTGACGAGCTATTCCCTTTACACGGATCTGCTCAGCGGCTGGTTCCATCAGCATGTCGACGCCGACTGGATGCCGCTGCGCGGGCGGATGCTGCATCTTTTGCAGGAGGAAGCGGAGCTCGACGAGATCGTAAAGCTCGTTGGCATGGATGCACTCTCCCCCAGCGATCGGCTGAAAATGGAGACGGCGCGCTCCATCCGCGAAGATTTCCTGCATCAGCTCGCCTTCCATGAGGTCGACACCTATACGAGCTTAGAGAAGCAGCTTCTGATGATGCGGCTGATCCTCAATTTCTACGACCTGGCGAATGAAACGCTCGGGCAGGACGGAGATATCGAGAAAATGGTCACCCTTCCGGTGCGCGAGGAAATCGGCCGGTTTAAATATGTGCCGGAGGATCAGATCGGGGGAGCGTTCGACCGCATCAGCACCGATCTCGTCAACCAGATGAAAGAAACAATAGGGGAGGCGCAGTGAGATGCCAGTTGAATACAGAACCATTGAAGAAGTCGCCGGCCCCCTGATGCTGGTGCGCGACGTGCAGAATGTCACCTACAACGAATTGGGCGAAATCGAGCTGGAGAGCGGAGAAAAGCGCCGCTGCCGTGTGCTGGAGGTTGACGGGCCGAATGCGCTCGTCCAGCTGTTTGAGAGCTCTACGGGCATCAATCTCTCTAACAGCAAGGTCCGCTTCCTGGGCCGTCAGATGGAGCTTGGCGTATCCGAGGATATGCTCGGGCGCGTGTTCGACGGCCTTGGCCGCCCGATCGACGACGGCCCGGAGATCATTCCCGACAAACGCATGGACGTCAACGGCCTGCCGATCAATCCGGTGGCCCGCAGCTATCCGCAGGAATTTATCCAGACGGGCGTTTCCGCCATCGACGGCCTGAATACGCTCGTGCGCGGGCAGAAGCTACCGATCTTCTCCGCGAGCGGCCTGCCGCATGCCAATCTCGCCGCCCAGATCGCGCGGCAGGCGAAGGTGCGTGGGACGGACGAACCCTTTGCCGTGGTGTTCGCCGCGATGGGCATCACGTTTGAGGAGTCGAATTTCTTCATCAATTCCTTCCGTGAGACCGGCGCGCTCGAACGGACTGTGCTCTTTGTAAACCTTGCAAACGACCCCGCGATCGAGCGAATCTCCACGCCGAAGATGGCGCTGACCGCTGCGGAATACCTGGCGTTTGAAAAGAATATGCATGTGCTCGTGATCCTGACGGACATCACAAACTATGCCGACGCCCTGCGCGAGGTTTCCGCCGCGCGCAAGGAGGTGCCCGGCAGGCGCGGCTATCCCGGCTATATGTATACGGACCTCGCCTCCATCTATGAGCGCGCGGGCCGCCAGCAGGGCAAGGACGGCAGCATCACGATGATCCCGATCCTCTCCATGCCGGAGGACGACAAGACCCACCCGATCCCTGACCTGACGGGCTATATCACGGAGGGGCAGATTATCCTCAGCCGCGAGCTGTACCGCAAGGGCGTCACGCCGCCCATCGATGTGCTGCCGTCGCTCTCCCGCCTGAAGGATAAGGGCATCGGCCGCGGCAAAACGCGCGAGGACCATTCAGATACCATGAACCAGCTCTTCTCCGCTTACGCGCGCGGCAAGGAGGCCAAGGAGCTCATGGTCATCCTCGGCGAAGCGGCGCTGACCGACATCGACAAGCTCTATGCGAAGTTTGCGGACGCGTTCGAAAAGGAATATGTCTCTCAGGGGTACGATGCAAACCGTTCGATCGAGCAGACGCTCGACATCGGCTGGAAGCTTTTACGCATTCTGCCGAGGAGTGAATTAAAGCGTATCCGCGACGAATATCTCGACCAATATTACGACGGCAGTAAGGGGTGAAGCTTTGTGGCGATACTCAATGTGAACCCCACCCGCATGGAGCTGAGCAACTTAAAACGCAAGCTCGCTACCGCGCGCAAAGGGCACAAGCTCTTAAAGGATAAGCGTGACGAACTGATGCGTCAGTTCCTCGACCTCGTGCGGGAGAATAAGCAGTTGCGCCGTGAGGTGGAGGCTGGGATCGGAGAGGCCAACCGCCATATGGCGGTGGCGCGCAGCGTGATGCAGGATGAGGTGCTTTCCGTCGCCCTGATGATCCCGAAGCAGGAGATGCATCTGGAGATCGAGGAGAAGGATATCATGAGCGTGCGCATTCCGGTCTACCATACGCAGATGAAAACGGCGGACAAAAACGATATCTTTCCCTATGGCTATGCCTTTACCTCCGGCGATCTCGACGACGCGGTGCGCGCTCTGTCAGAGATTATGCCGAAGCTGCTGCGATTGGCGGAGGTGGAGAAATCCTGCCAGCTCATGGCGGAGGAGATCGAGAAGACCCGCCGCCGCGTCAACGCTCTGGAGCATGTGATGATTCCCCAGTACGAGGAGACGATCAAATTCATCACGATGAAGCTCGATGAAAATGAGCGCAGCACGACGACAAGGCTGATGAAGGTCAAGGATATGATGCTCGAGCAGGCGCATCACTATAAGGATCCGCGCGACGCGATGTGAGCACAATCGAATGATGAAAGGCCCGGCACGTTTCTAAAACGCGCCGGGCCGTAGCTTGTCGATAAAGTTATATCATTTCGTCAAAAAGCACCAGAACAATTTCGTAAAATTTATGTGTTACGTTTGCTTTTTCTGATTGTCTTGACAGGGAAAGAAGAATTGGAATGCGCTCGGGCCGCGCGGGCCCTTCCTTTTCCGTTCGGCCGGAAAAGGAAGCAAAAGGGGCCGTTTTGCACG
>DAWDUP010000069.1:0-2288 GCA_052346825.1 Candidatus Fimivicinus sp.
TGCCGCTGCCGAAGTGCCGTGCAAAACGGCCCCTTTTGCTTCCTTTTCCGGCCGAGCGGAAAAGGAAGGGCCCGCGCGGCCTGAGCGCGGTCCAATTTCTTCTTTCCTTGTCATCGGAATTAGTAAAGCCCAAGGATATCGCACAGCTCCCGCAAGGCAGCCTCGCCTTTGCTAAAATTCTTGATATCCGCTCCTACAGTAGACCGCGCATCGTCCAAATTGAATTTTCTCGCTACCTCGATCTCCTTCCCGTCTTGATCATAGCTTGGATAAGTCCATCCGACCGAGCCGCTGTTGTCAATCATGGCAAGGATCACAGAAGCATAAGCACGCATTTTTTCATCAAAGCTGCCGCATTCGGCAGGCGCGACCGGATCTTTGAAATGTAGGGTGATCCCATAGGGTTCGCTGGAAGTTGTAAGCTGAATAGTATAGGGACCTAGCATCTCCCCGATCCGCATCACACCGAGAAGCCTCATATCATCGGGAGCCGAACCGATATATTGCACCTTTTGAAGATAGATTTCCTTTACCAGCGCATCGGAACCGAAGTCTTCTAGATTTTCCATATTCCTGATCTGTGCCTGCGTTTTTGCGTCCGCATCCGCAACCGGCTCTTCCGCATCCCAGATCCTTAACTCTGTCGAGGTGACGCCGTTTTGCTCCACATAACAAATTCGCTTGATTCCCGTGTCCTGTGTATTGAAAATCCATCCGCTTGCAGAATTGTTTGAAGAGGAAAAGAACGGAATCCGCGTCGTTGTAGCCGTAATATAAACTGTTGCATCAACCTCATAATGGCTGACCTCCCGGATGCCTGAGCCATCCGCCGCCTCCAAAACAAAAGCCAGGTCGCCATTTTCCAGTCTCGACAGCGAGGAAACAGTGATCTCACCTGCCGGAACTGCTTTTTCACTGTATCCGTAAAAAAAGAATCCCACCAGCAACACAATCACCAAGACAATCGATATCCCCTTCCACAGGGTCGCCCGCTTGCTTTTTTTCCATCTCTTTGAAAGCCCGGTGAGCATCGCCTTCTCTTTGGAATCGAATAAAAACTCCCGCTGCGATAGCTTTTCATATTCCGCTTTGCAGGCGGGACAGGCTCGGAGATGCCCCTCCACCAGCGCATTGCTGTCCGTGCTGCAAACCTGGTCTATATAGAGCGGAAGTAGGTCCAGGATGGTATCACATGTGATCTGATTCACTTTGCTTCACCTCGAATAAGTCCAGTATTTTATGTTTGGCTCTAAAATAGGTAACCCGCGCCCAGCTCTCGGACTTTTCAAATAAACCGGCAATTTCGGAAAAAGAGAGCTCTCCGAATACCCGCAGTGAAAAGACCTCTTTGTAGGGCTCCTCCAGTGTGTGCAGCAGCTTATGCAAATGATACGCTTCTTCCCTGCTGAGCACACGGCTAAAGACATCCTCGCTGCATGAGGAGGGAGCCTGCTGCAAGCCGACGTCCGCATCCCGCCTTTTGCGCTGTATGGTAACAAACGTATTCTTCGCAATCTGACAGAGCCAGACGCTGATTTTGCACGTACCCCGGAACCGGTCAATATTCTTCAGCGCCTTAAAAAAGGTCTCCTGCGTGACCTCCTCCGTAAGCTCCCTGCTGCCGCACAAGGAAAAAACATAAGCATAGACCTGCTTAAAGCAAGTGGCATATACCTCTTCAAAATCGACATCGGTCACTTTTTCACCTCCCTGCTAATATGACGCACAGCAAAGCAATTCGTTACAAATATTTTTTTAATTTTATCATACTGCAGATCATATAAAAAGCTTGAGATGCAGAACACCGCGCATCCCATTGCTAATTTGCTAAAATTCAAAAGAAACGATTGATTCTTTTAGAAAAGATTGACAATCCATCTTTTTTCGATTACTATGAATCTGAGTATAAATTATTTTGAAAGGAGGATCGTAAACGCACGATCGATCTTAGATCCCGCCCAAAACGGCGGATTTTGGAAGGAGAAGTGATTGTCTAATGAAAAAGCAAGTATTTCGGCTCTCAGCACTGCTGTTATGCCTGATTTTGGTTTTTACGCTGGGTGCCTGTAAGGGAAAAACGGAGGAAGAAAGCTCAAATCCGGTCGCCGGGAATTCCGCGGCAGGCCTTAAGGACACGCTGCCCCCTGATGAGGCTGTGGCCCCGGCTTCTGATATTGAAGCGCAGAGCCCGGAGGTTATCGATCCGCAGGAAAGCGGCGCACAGACGCCGGACACCCCTGACAGCAATAAGGATACACAGGTAAGCACGGCGGCCCCGCAGCAAAACA
>DAWDUP010000069.1:2298-10949 GCA_052346825.1 Candidatus Fimivicinus sp.
GCCGAAAACGGTTGCTGAAATCGTTGCTTATTACAATGCCGCCGCCAATAAGATCAAATCCGAGAAGCCGGGGTATACCAAAGTACATAAAACCGGCTTGACCCCCGGTACGCAACCGACTCTAAAAGCCCCGATCGTGGGCAATATTGAGATTCCCCAATCTCTTCTCTCTGCAGTTATCAAGGATGAAACAACACAGATTGCAAAGGGTGCCAGCAGCAACGATACCTACCCGGCGGCCGGCTTCAGCTGGGCCAGCAAGCTAACAGCACAATATGTCAAGAGCGCCACCTGTACGAAGAGCGGCTCCAGCTATCAGATTAAAATCAACCTCAAGAACGAAACCAATCCGCAGATTGGCAAGGGCGGATACGGAAGCTGCATGTCCGTAATCGACGAGGCCGGTGCGAAAAACATGGTTAAACCGATTACGATCAAATCGATCACCATGAAGTATCACGGCGGATATATCAATGCTACCATTGATATTGCCACAGGCCATATTACTTACGCGGAGCTGTATGCCGCATCGAAAATGGAAAACGCTGAAATTTCTCTTGGTACAATCAACGCCGATGTGGACAGCAAGGAAATTTTCAAAAATTTCAAATGGTAACCCTCGAAATCAATGTAATCTGCCAATGGGGCTGTGCCATACAGCCCCATTGTTTATTGCATTTGAAGGAGCAAATCTTTCAAGTAGACTACCAACCTGATGAAAGGACGGCCCTATAACAATGAAACAAATTAGACTCGGCGGCACCGGCCCCGCAGTATCTGAAATCGCCTTAGGCTGTATGCGCCTTAGCAATCTCGATTCTAGAGAGGCAGAGGCTCTGATCCGTACAGCGATGGAGCAGGGGATCAACTTTTTCGACCATGCTGATATTTATGGAAAAGGCGGGTCGGAATCACTTTTCGCCTCTGCCCTCGGCATGACCCCTTCCCTGCGTGAAGGGATAGTGCTCCAGACAAAATGCGCGATTCATGACGGGATGTACGACTTTTCCAAAAAACACATCCTTCAAAGCGTGGATGGAAGCCTCAAGCGGCTGCAAACGGATTATATCGACGTATTGCTCCTGCATCGCCCAGATACGCTGATGGAGCCGGAGGAGGTGGCTGAGGCCTTTGCGGCGCTCCGGCAGAGCGGAAAGGTTCACTATTTCGGCGTCAGCAATCAAAACGCTGCGCAAATGGCGCTGCTCCAGAGCGCACTTGGAGAAAAGCTGATTGTCAATCAGCTACAGTTCAGCCTTGCGCATACGGGCATCATCGACGCGGGCGTTCATGTGAATATGAAAGATGAGGCCGGAATCATGCGGGACGGCGGTATTCTTGAATACTGCCGCCTGAACGGGATTACCATTCAGGCATGGTCTCCGCTGCAGTATGGATTTTTCGGCGGCGTGTTTCTCGACAGCCCGGCATACCCGGAGCTCAACAGCGCGCTTAAAAAGATTGCCCGGGAAAAACAGGTTTCCAAAAGCGCGGTTGCCATCAGCTGGATTCTGCGCCACCCGGCGAAAATACAGCCGGTCCTTGGCACAACTAGCAGAGCGCATTTAACTGAGATGTGCCGTGCCGCCGACTTTACGCTTACCCGGGCGGAGTGGTATGCGCTCTATCGCGCCGCCGGCAACCGGCTGCCGTAGAAGCAGCGCTTGTGATGATTTTGCATGTGTGCAAATAGATTGCAAAACCATCGTTTTGCCATTTTCAGCAGGCCGGAACCTAACGTCTCTGCCATTTGACTTTTCCTGATTATTTCAGGTATAATGGAAGCATATTTTTTGAATGGGTCATGCAGAAAACGATTGAAACAGGCCGTTTTTTGAAGGAGATTGTTATGGAACTGAAAATGATTTTATCCGCCATTGATCATACAGCGCTCAGTCAAACGGTTACCTGGCCGGAAATTCAGGCACTATGCGATGAAGGCATTGAGTATGGCGTTGCTTCCGTCTGTATTCCTCCCTGCTATGTGCGCAAGGCGGCGCAATACGTACAGGGAAAATTAAAAATCTGTACTGTGGTCGGTTTTCCAAATGGATATGAGACAACGCAGACCAAATGCATAGAGACAACTGAGGCCGTTCGAAGCGGCGCTTCAGAAATCGACATGGTCATTAACCTCGGCCTTTTGCACGCGGGCGATGACAATGGAGTTTTGGCGGATATCCGCTCCGTCCGCGTTGCCTCCCGCGGAAAGATTCTAAAGGTCATTGTGGAGACCAGCCTTTTGACACAGGAAGAAAAAATCCGCGCCTGCGATATCGTATCCCGCTCCGGCGCAGATTTTATTAAAACCTCAACCGGCTTTTCCACCGGCGGCGCAACAGAAGAGGATATTCTTCTGTTCAAAGAGCACATCGCGCCGCATCTGCAAATCAAGGCGGCCGGCGGCATCCGTACCATCGGGCAGGCGGAGCGTTTTCTGGAACTGGGTGTCTCCCGCATCGGTTCGAGTGCGATTGTCCCGCTGATTCACAAACAGCTTACAGGCAAAATCAAATAAGGAGGCGATGCGGAAATGAGTGTTCCCACCCCCCATATTGAAGCGAAGGCCGGCGATTTTGCAAAAACCGTTTTGATGCCGGGAGATCCGCTGCGTGCACAGTTTATTGCACAGGCCTATCTGGAGCACGCCGTCCTCGTGAATAACATACGCGGGATACAGGGCTATACCGGCTTCTATCAGGACACACGGATTTCGGTGATGGCCAGCGGCATGGGCATGCCGTCCATTGGCATTTATGCTTATGAACTTTATCAATTCTATGGAGTGGAATCGATCATCCGTATCGGCTCTGCCGGCGCGGTCAGCCCCCAGCTCCAGGTGCGCGATATCGTCGCCGGGATCGGCGCGTGCACCAATTCTGATTTTGCACGCCAGTATGAGCTGCCTGGTACCTTCGCTCCCACGGCGGATTACGGCCTTCTGTGTACGGCAGACCGGATTGCCCGGGAAATTGGAATCGAACTGAAAGTCGGAACCCTTTTTTCTTCCGACACCTTTTATGACGACGCGGAGAGCCTTGAAAATGGCGTAAGATGGGCGTACTCGCGGTTGAGATGGAGGCCGCCGCCCTTTATATGACCGCCGCGCGCGCCGGAAAAAAGGCGCTCGCCCTGTGCACAATTTCCGACTGCCCATTCACCGGGGAAGCCTGCTCAGCGCAAGAGCGTCAGACGAGTTTCACGCAGATGATGGAAATTGCGCTGCAGACGGCCGTCGAGATCGCCAAACAATCGTCTCTTTCATAAAAATACCTGTGCAGCGCCGGATCAGGGATGATCCGGCGCTGCATTTTTTGTTGCTCAATTATCGTTTTGGCGTACGGAAATCCCACATCAGCGGCACGCTTTCATTGCCCCAGGAATCACAGGCCGTCACACGCACCTGATAGGGCGTATTCGGAAGGAGCTGATCCGTATACAGATGCACAAACTGCTCCTCCACAGGCATCTGCTCCTCCGGCTGCGCATAGAGGTAAAAGGGCGCAAGCTTTTTGGCACAGGCGGCCGTTTTCCGC
Organism: Candidatus Fimivicinus sp.; assembly: GCA_052346825.1. Taxonomy (GTDB): domain Bacteria; phylum Bacillota; class Clostridia; order Oscillospirales; family Acutalibacteraceae; genus Fimivicinus. The sequence goes on from DAWDUP010000069.1 coordinate 5,835, forward strand.
GTTCCATCCTCAATGATACGCACCTCATAGTGGTGCACCATATCCGAAGGATCGGACGCCGTGCCGAAGCGAATGAGCAAATCGGCTGTGCGCGGCCCAACTTTTCCCTCCGGTTTCACATAAGCCTGCACGCACGGAAAAAAGGGACGCTTCTTGCGCTGACCGCGCAGGTTCGTATAGGTCGCCGTTTTCCGGCTGTGCATGGTTGGAAAAACCCAAGGCTGCTTTATCGGCGCGCCATATTTTTCCTGTGTCATTGAGGTCACACGGGTGACACGAATTCGGAAGGATTCATCCACTTCCACAAAAAGGCCATTGGAAACGCTATGGGAATCCGCAAATTCCTGGCTGCGCCCATTCTGAACATATCCCTCCTCAATAGATAGATAGGAGGAGGAGCCAGTATTGATCGAGGTGTATCCCCCCTGCCAGATCGAACGCTCATCCGCCACAGGGAAATGCGTGTGGCCAGAGAAAAAGACCGCCTGCGGGAACCGGTTCAGGACATGATACAGGTTATTGGTCGTCCAGTGGTATTCATGCTTATAAATTTCCCACCGTTTCACCTGAAAGCTGCCGTAGCAGGTATCCTGCGGGTGGCAGTGGCCAAAGACGAAAATCGGCTTTGCCGGATTCTCTTCCTGCGCGAGCTTCATCTGGCGGTACAGCCAGACGAGGTCGGTGGGAAAATTATCGTTGTCATAATCGAATACAGAAATAAAATGAAAGCCGCCGATCACCGTGTGGTAATTCCCGTGAATAAAATTCCAAGAATGAAAATAATCCTTCTTAATTCGTCCGTCCGCGAAGCGGTATTTTCCCGGGCAAAGAGGCTTTTGGTACACAAGGCCGCGCAGCTCCTCATAATAGGGGTTCCACTTGACAAACGCACCCTTGTGCACCTCATGGTTGCCGGGCGTAACAAACAGCTCCGTCTTTGCAGGATCAAGCACTTCACGGATGAGCGCCCCGCAGCGCCGGACCTCCGGAGAAGTCCCCCGTTTGGTCAGGTCGCCTGCGATGGCAACAGCAGGAAGCCGCTGCGCTGAGCCCGCCATATGGAGAAAGGTGCGCAAAAGCTTTTGCAGCTTTTCATCGTCCTCGCTGGGCTCCATTCCTAGATGGCAGTCGGAGAGGACGCCGAAGCGCAGAAGAATTTTTTCTTCATCAAAGGGGTTCAAATGCATTTCTTTTCCTTCTTTCACAAGTAAGGCCGCAGAGGGCACAGGCATCTCTGTTAATACGTTACGCGCAGCGTTTTGATTTCGAACGGATGGAAGCAAAGCGAGGCGCTTTTCAAATCCTCAATCATCTCCTGCGGCTCCTCGAGCATATTGCAGACGGCTGCGCTTTTTGCACCGCTGAAGAAGCGGACCGGCGTGTTTGTATAAGTCCCCTCCGCGTCGTAGAGCCGCACAATAAAGGCGCGGCCCGCATCCTCACAGGGCTTAAGTGTTTCGACCAGAATATTGTCCGCCTGGGGCTGCACGAGCGGCAGGGAAACAAACTGCGAACCGGCTAAAACAGGCGGGTAATTAAGCAGATAGGCAGGCCGTACCACATTTTGCGCATCAAACCCGCTCGCGTGGGGCAGGAAGGAATAGGTGCAGTCATGTACCCCGTGGTCTCCGCGGTAGTCGGGGCGGCAGCCGCCCTTATGAAGCGAAAGCCGCATCTGCCCGCCCTCGACGGAGATACCATATTTACAGTCATTGAGCATTGCAACACCGTAACGGCTCTCAGAGAGATCCGTATATTTATGATTGACCACTTCGAATTTCGCCTGCTCAATCGTCGTGTTGCGCGTGGTTGGGCGCTTAACATTGCCGAACTGAACCTCAAAGCGGGCAAAATCAGCAAAAACAGAAGTGTCGAAGGCCGTTTTCAGGAAGCGGTGATCGTCGTTCCAATCGATCTGCGTGTCAAAGCGCACCTCGGCGCTATCCGCAAAGAAGATCACATCCTGTGTCAGCGTTGATTTCGGCGTGAGCCGGTAAGTACTGCGAATGACGTGGGCAACCGGGCCGGTGGAAACCGTTTTGCGGAAGAGCAGCTGTGCGCAATCATGGAATTTCAGCTGAATATCCGCATCCACATCCCAATTGTCGTAGGAAACGGGCACATCCTCCGCAAGCAGGAAGGTATTGAATGCATAACCTTCCCCGCACAGCTCGCGGCCATTGCGCGTATCGGTGAAGGAGCGAATATACCCTCTGTCGTCAAATAGCACTATTGCAAACGGCGTGGTCAGCGTATCGCCCGTTTCAACAAACGGCGAATCTGCCGCCGGCTCCCGGCTTTCCGGGATAAAGCGCAGCGATACGCTCGAAAGCGCCGGGATATGTACGCCCGAAAGCAGCCTCTTCTGCCTGCCACGTAGGTCTGTATAGAATTGCTGACGGAAAGCACCGTCCACTTTGTAACCCGGCCGGTTTTCCAAAAACAGCACATCCTTACGATCGAAAGAAAGCGTGTTGACAAGTGTAAATTGCTCTGAATCAGTCTGCGAATCGGTCAGTGCGTCAACCTGCTCCTGCGCTTTTCGGAGCAGTGCATCCGTCGCCGCAAGGCTCTCCTCATGCGCGCGAGGGATACAGGTACCGGGCAGGATATCATGGAACTGATTGACGAGCAGCGTTTCTACCAGCGGCGCAATTTCCGCTTCGCTTGCCGCCGCTCCCTCCTGCACTGCCTTCTGGACGGTAATCGTCTCCAAGTCGTGCAGCCTGATTTCCGCCTTGCGGTTGTTCCGTTTGATCCGGTGCTGATTGGTCAGCGTCCCGCGGTGCAGCTCAAGATAGAGCTCACCGCTGTAGGTAGCCGGAGCATGCACAGACTGTTCGAGCTTCTGCATGAATTCGCCCACCCGCACATGCTCCGCGCGCGGGCAGCCGTCCGTATCGCGGCAGCGGCGCGCCGCCTCGATCATCTCAAATTGCGGCCCACCGCCGCCGTCTCCAAAGCCGTAAGAGATCAGGCGCATATCAGATACCTGCTTCTGGCGCACCACGTCGCCCTCTTCGCTCTCTACTGTATAATGATAAATATCCTCCGCGTCCGGCCAGATGTGCGTTTTATTGAAATGGGTGAATACCTTGGTGCCGTCAATCCCCTGCCAGTAAAACGTATCGTAGGGGAAGGCGTTCGTATCATTCCACTGGATTTTGGTTGTGAGGAAATAGTCTACCCCGCAGCCCTTCATGATCTGCGGGATCGCCGCGCTATAGCCGAAGGTATCGGGCAACCAGAAGCAATCGGAGGTATAGCCGAAATATTTACGCGTAAACCGCTGGCCCCACAGAAACTGCCGGATCATGGATTCGCCGGAGGTGATGTTGCAGTCGCACTCCACCCAGACGCCGCCGTTGGGCTCGTAGCGGCCCTCCCGGACGCGCTTTTGCATCTGCTTGAACAGCGCGGGATAATTCCGCCGGATCATCTCGCTGTGATAGGAGGCGCTCTGGAGAAACGTGTATTCCGGATACTGCTCCATCAGGCTTATCTGATTGGAATAGGTGCGGGCACACTTCTTGACCGTCTCGCCAATGTGCCACAGCCAAGCCGTATCCATATGCGAATGGCCAACGAGCCCCGCAAAGGGAGCGCTCTGTGAATTGTGCACCTCGAGCACTTGCTGCAGATAAGGCCGCGCCGAGCGCAACGCGGACAGAAATTCCTCCCGCGCGATATTTTCCGGATCATAATAAACCATTTCATGCACGCGCGTCAGCACGTTAATCAGATCGCCGCGGCGGAAGCTCGATATCGGCAGCACGCAGGCCAGTTGGCGAACCGTATGCAAATCAAAGGCGAACCCGATGATCTCCTCATTTTTGACACAGATCTCCGCGCCGTTATAAGGATACCGGTAAGATGGCCGCTCATCTTCTGAAAAAGGCGCCGTCCCCATCACATAATGCCCGGCATAGGATTCCAGGGCGACAGCAACCGTCTCGCCTGCCTTCGCATTCTTCCGGATCAGATTGCAGTAATGGTTGCCGTGGTCGTTGACGAGGATCTTATTACAGAACGTGCCGAAGGGCACGCCATTTACCCAAAGGAGCGATTCATACCCCACACAGTGCGGCCGCAGGAACAGATTCTGCCCGGCCAGCGCGTCCGGCACAGTGAATTCCCCTTTGAACCAGCAATAGGAGCCCTCTCCGCCCCACTGCCAGCCTTTTCCGACCGGCTGGAAGAGCCCGTCATCCGGGATTTCATGATCGTTTCCGTCGGAAGGATAGGCGCGCATTGCCACCTCCCCAACCTGTTCGAAATAATAACGCTCTAATGTGTGTTCAAAGCGCTCCAGCTTCTGAAGCATCCGATCGATCTGCCGCTGATTGAGCATTTCTTTTCCCTCCTCAGTAAATGGATAAAAGCTGCGCAAACGTTTCCATGCTATCTTCTAAAATTATACAGATAATTTTGCGTTTGTATAGAGGTTTTTAAAAAATCGGATGTTAAATTTCTAAACACTATTTACCCTTTGTAAACCTCCTGCTAGGATGAAGCTGAAAACAAGGAGAGGAGGAACTCACATGCATTCCAGAATACTGTGCCAAAGATTATGACAAGATCTGCTGGATCTCTGATGGAGCAGTGATCGCCACGGGCGCGACGCTCAACTTAAACGCACATGAGCAGGAGATTGGCAGCTATGTACGCGCAGAGGTACAAGGCGAAAGTGGCATCCTCTATACACAGCCCTTCCGGATCGCCTGCGAGGAAAAGCCTGTCACGCCGGAAGAAATCAGCAATATTTTGATTGGTCCGCCCTGCTACGCAGGCTGGCGGACCGCGTGCTCGGCTTTGTGGCGGATATCCATGAAGAAAACGGGATCTTCGACGCGGTGACGAAGTTGCTGTTTGGAATCAAGTTATAGCATGATAGAAAAAAGTCAAAAAGGGATATTGTTTTGTCAAAATGAACGAGAACAATCTCGTAAATTGGACCGCGCTCAGGCCGCGCAGGCCCTCCCTTTTCCGCTCGGCCGGAAAAGGAAGCAAAAGGGGCCGTTTTGCACGGCACTTCGGCAGCGGGAAGATAGAGCCACGATCGAACCCGTTCGGCGGGACGCACAAAAACTCGCCGCCTCACGGCGCTCAGACAAT
>DAWDUP010000070.1:0-1939 GCA_052346825.1 Candidatus Fimivicinus sp.
GCACGGCCAGTGGAAACAGTACCGTCAGAAACCGGGCCGCCTGATCCGGCATGGGGCCCGGTTGGGTCCCGCTTTCAAAGCCATAAAACTGGTTGACCAACAGATAGGCAAGCGAAGAAAATAAACCGCTCGATTTATTGAGGATGCCGAGCAGGCTGGAATAGGTGCCCTCCCGCTGCACACCGTGTTTGGCAGCATCCTCATCCAGGATGCGGGCCGCCACGATATCCATCGTGGTCGAAACGCCTCCCATGCCGAATCCGACCGCCACGACAGCGATTACGGACAGGATCAGCGTATTGGTAAAATACAGCGGAATTACGCTGAGCGTGCTCACAATCAGCGCCAGCCGCCACGCAGGCATGAGCGTTATCCTTTTGACGATTTTAACCCAGACCGGGATAAAAACAATCGCCATAATGATCACTGTGCCCAGCAGGATCGTGGAGCCCGTTCCCCCTTCGCCAAGGTGGTATTTCACATAGAACGGCACGCCGGACTGCACCAGGCCAAGCGCTGCAAAAAAGGCGGCGTTGGTGATCCCATAAAGCCAAAATTTCGGGTTTTTCAAAATATCAAACAGGCTACTGAAGAGCTGCGGCTTCGGGCGCTCCATGGCCGCCGGGTCCTCATGGCAGCCAAGGCTCATGAACCAGATCACCGCAACCGCTAACGCGCCGTAGATCATGGCTGTTGTGGAAAATCCGATTGCCTCGGTAACCATCGGGGTCAGCGCGATGGAAACGACCATTGCGATGAGCTGAAAGGCCTGACGTATCGCATTGGTTTTTGCCCGTTCGGCCTCCGTGCGGAACAGTTCCGGAAACAGCGCACCGTAGTTTGCGTTGATTAGCGAATCAAGCGTACCGGTCAAAATATACATCAGCAGCATATAGGAGAAGGCGGAACCAGCCGCAAGGGATGAAGGCGGGTTAAAAAACAGGATAAAGCACAACACCAGAAGCGGCGCGCCAATCATCAGCCATGGCCGGCGGCGGCCCCAGCGGGTGCGCGTCCGGTCGGACAGGAAGCCGTAAACGGGATTGTCAATCGCATCGATAAAGGTATAGATCAATAGCACAAGGGAAAATTGCTTCGAGGTGATCAGGGCAAGCTTATCAAGATAGAAAAAGGAAGCATAGGTCTTAAACATATTGATGGGGATTGAGGTGCCAAACATTCCTATGGCATAACGCAAGGGGCTGGTCGCTTTCTGTACGGCTGCGCCGGTGTTTCTCTGCATAAGTATACTCCTTTCCATTTTACAAAACATACTCCCATTTAACAGGGCCGCCAGGGCGCGGCCCTTTCTATCTGCATTGTAGCATGCTGCGAAGAACGCGTCTGCACAATCTTTTAAAGGAATTGGCGATTTTTTAAATGATCATCATAGCAGGGTTGCATCAGCTGGTCTGATCGACTAAAATAAAATATGGGAGGAGGCGGTTTTGATTTATACACCTTGCATAAAATCAAACTATAACATCAAAAATATCGTGCAAACTGTTGACTATCGCAACAACAAAAGGCTGATTTGCGAGGGTGTTTCCTTCCACTGGTGGGATGCTCCGCATACCTCTTTGCACAATCACAACTACTATGAATTTTTTATCATCACCCATGGTAAAACCAATCATTTGCTCAATGGTGTCCAACAGGAGCTGGAAAAAGGGGCTCTTTTCCTGATGCGCCCCCAAGATTGCCACCAGTTTGCGCCAATTGCGAATAGCCGGTGCATTCATATCAATTTGCCGGTTACGCAGGAGAGGCTCTCCTCCCTGTGTGGCTCGCTTGGTATCAGCTTAGATGCGCTTCTCAACAGGGAAAGCCTTTGTATGCAGCTGAATAACGAAGAGCTTGCCTTTTTTCAATCCAACGCACGGCAGCTGAATATTCTCTCCCGCGCGCCGGAAGGCCCTGAACGTTACAGCATTCTGAT
>DAWDUP010000070.1:1949-6188 GCA_052346825.1 Candidatus Fimivicinus sp.
GCTTGTCCATGCGATCTCTCTGCTTTATCAAAAAAATGGGCCTTTTTGTAATAGCGGCCCCGAGTGGCTGCAGGCTGTTTTGCATAAAATTCATTCTCCGGAATATATTGCCTGCACGGCAGACGATATCTATTGCCTTGCAGGTTATTCTCCGCCGGTCGTCATCAAATATTTCCGGCAGTATACCGGGGAAACGGTCGTTTCTTATCTTACGAAGGCGAAGATGGATTTTGCCTGCGGCCTGTTTCTGACGACGCAGATGACCACACTTGAGGTGGCCGGCCGGTTAGGCTACAGCAGCCTGAGCCACTTCAACAAGCTGTTTCGCCGCCATACTGGAAAAAGCCCGCGGGAATATCGTTTTGCCGCCTTAAACGATGAAGAGACATAAAGCGCACCGAAGCATGGTTTGGCATGCCGCGGCGCGCTTTTTCATGATTCAGCTTTTATACCAGTACGGGCTGGAGCTGCTCTCCCTTCAGTGCGGCCATGGCCGCATCGTAGGTTTTTGTAAAATCTGCGACGATGGAATTCGGCTTTTTGAAGCAGTCGTCCTGGCGCATCGGGACCATATAGATGTTTTTATAATTGCACAGCTGTCCGATATTTTTCGCAGCCGCGCCCAGCGCATCATTGGTTGAAACGCCAATGAGCACCGGGCGGTTATTGCGCAGATGCGCCTTTGCCGCCAGCGTAACCGGCGTATCCGTAATGCCATTGGCAAGCTTTCCGATGGTATTGCCCGTGCAAGGCTCGATAATCAGGATATCCAAAAGCTTCTTCGGGCCGATCGGCTCCGCGTCGAACAGGGTATGGATAATTTTCTCCCCGCACATCTCCTCGATCTCCGTCCGGAAATCAGCCGCTTTTCCAAAGCGTGTATCTATGCTGTAAGCCGCCTGCGACATGATGGGCACAATATGCATCCCTTTCTCCAGAAGCACCCCTATCTGAGGGATCGCCTTGGAGAAGGTGCAAAACGAACCGCACATCGCAAAGCCGGCAGTAATTTCACTCATGTATAACTCTCCTTTTCATGAAAGTTAGCAGGTTTGGGCGCTCTGCGAAGCCGGATTTCGGCGGGACGCTCCGGCGCAATGTGCAAAGCATTGGTCTGAAGGATCGCACCCTCAGCCATCGCCCTCTCTGATCACATTCTGTATCGTATCGCTGATGATCCTCCCCGCCGTTTTCGGCGCGACCTTTCCCGGCAGGGAGCTGGCTTTGACAATCTTCAGCCCACACGTCCCGGCGGTCTTAATATCGATCCCGCCCGGTGCGGACGCAATTTCCACAAGCAGGCAATCCGCTTTCAATTTTTCCAGAACCGGTCTGCCCAACACAAGAGCCGGCACGGTATTGACCACATAGTCAAACGCGCCCGCACACGCGGGCAGTTCTTCATAAAAGACACCCTGCATCCCCTCGACCCGCGCCCAGGCAAGATCCGCCTGTTTTCGCGCAGCAACCGTGACCTGCGCGCCGAGCGCACGCAGCAGGGTACAGACGGTTTTGGACGTCCTTCCATAGCCCGTAACGAGAGCATGCGAGCCGTGTACCGTGATCGGAAGCTCTTCTATGACGATCTGCAGCACGCCCTCCGCCGTGGCCACAGCGTTGCGCACTGTCAGCTCCTCGCGCGTGAAATAATCGTATGCAAGAATTCCCCTGTGCTTTAAGTATTGCTTTTCCCGCTCGCCGAACATGCCGCCGAATACAGTCTGTCCGCTTTCGACCGCGTGCAGAATATCCGCTAAAAGGATCTCTTCCCCGGCAAAGGGCGCATTGAGCGACACATTGTCCCGGCTCAGGGGCAGTGGGAAAATCACGGCATCCTTGCCTTTAAGCGCCTCGTAATAATCCGCATAGCTGTTACGCCCTGCGTTACCTTCCTCTAAATGCTCAAATCCGTACAGGCTCACTTCAAATCCGCCTTGCTCCAGCGCTTCCGCCATATAAATCTGGCGCATATCTCCACCGATCACCAGACAACTGTGTATCTTTTTCATAAAATAAGACCCCCATAGAATGCTTCGTTACCATTCTATGGGGGCTGGCCCGGCCGTGTTCCTATTCGCTTGTTTTTCTTGATACGGCGCAGTGAGAGAATCCTTTTCATAATATTCAAACATCGTTCGTTAGCCCCCTGCCTGGTGAGCCTACGATTTCCAGCAATTTCTCCTTTGTATTCCATTCCGGATGCTCCATAACGGCCTGTAACAGCATCTTTAGGGCATTGCCCGTCTCGCGGCCGGGCAGGATGCCGAGCGCATGCAAATCGTTTCCATTCACCGCAAGCTGGCTGAGGCACCAAGGTTCCCGTTTCGCAAGGACATCCTTCCACTGCTCGCGCAGCATTTCGTTTTCCTCGCCCAATAACAGCGCCCTCGCTTGCAGCAACCCGCCCCAGCATTCCGGAGGCAGCGCGGAGAACCGCTGCTTTAGCTCGCTCCTCGTGCGCGGGATAGGTTCCGTCAATTGCCGCTGATAAGCCGCCGCCGCTTTTTGCAGCGCATTGCTCATCTTCAGGGCGGCACAGACCGCGCTCACCTGCGCGCTGCATAAAAAACACAGGGAGGCCAGCCGCAGGGAATCAACAAGCGGCAGACGGTCAAACGTTTCAAAACTTGTTATGTTCGGCGGCATCAGGCCACAGAAGGCAAGCGCGCCGCTCTTCAGCAGCGGAAAGAGACGGGACGGCCTGTTCCCCATCAGTGCTTTTACCAGCTCCGCTGCCACACGCTCCGCGCTGATCTTCGATAGATTCCTGCCGCAACTGAGCGCGGCGGAAATCGTATTCTCCTCGATAATAAAATCTAGTTGAGACGCAAAACGGAATGCGCGCAAAACGCGCAGCGCATCCTCTTGGAAGCGGAGCGCAGGCTCTCCCACTGCGCGGATGACGCGGGCCTTCAAATCCGCTTCCCCGCCAAAAAAATCGCACAGCCCCTTTGCAGGCGTATATGCCAAGGCGTTGACCGTAAAATCCCGTCGCGACAGGTCGTCCCGCAGCCGTGATGCAAAAACCACGCCCGACGGCCTGCGAAAATCCAAATAGGCCGCTTCCGTACGAAAGGTCGTGACCTCCAGAGGCCCCTGCAATGTGATGACGGAAACCGTACCGTATGGAAGGCCAGTGGGGACGACATGAGGAAACAGCCGCATCGTATCCGCCGGCAGAGCACTTGTCGTCAGGTCGTAATCGTGCGGATTAACACCCCGCAACAGATCGCGCACACAGCCGCCGACCGCCCAGGCCTCATACCCCGCCTGTTCCAGCGTTTCAATGCAGGCGCAAACATGGGGAGGCAGAGAGATGATCATCCTTCTCTGCCTCCCCTCTCCTGCTGTCATTTTGATTCATCCGGATGCACCGCCTGCGCATCGTGCTCCACAGCCTGCGCTTCTTCCAGCAGCGCTGCCTCGTAGGCCGCAAACACAGCCCGTTCAATCTCTTCACGCGCCGCGCGGTTGAGCGGATGCACGAGATCGCGGTACGTGCCATCTTTTTCCTTACGGCTGGGCATCGCGATAAATTTGCGGTTCGGCCCATTGATGATCTTCACCTCATGCACCGCGACCGCATTGTCTATGACGATAGACGCCATTGCGCACAGCCGTTCATCCTGGTGATAAATCCGCCTGATTTTCACTTCGCTGATTTCCATCTGTTTCATCCCTGCCCGTCAATACGATTCAGCAATAGTATTTTCCCTTTTCACCGTTTTATCCGGGCTGGAAAGCGATTACAGGAGATACACACCAGAGGACAGGACAACCAGTTCTTCCTCTTGCCAGCGAAAAAATTTGTAGACCGGCTCATGGAAGTGCTGATAATCTCGCACCGCATACCGATCGAGGCTGAGCGTACAGATATTACAAGAGCGCTCATTGCAGACATAGAGCACCCGGCCATACCGCACGACCGCGCATGGCCCGTCTAACGCACGGGAAGCGCCGCCGCTCACCCGCAAAACCACCTTTTTGGCAGCAGTGGAAAAGCGGATCACTGCATTCTGCTCCGGCACGGTGGACCAGAAATAATCGCCGTCCATTGCGAGATCGGAAACGCCTGATCCATGGTAGGTCAACTCGCCGCGCCAGAAAGGATGACCTTCCCGGGAAAAAAAGCCAAGCTCCCCGCCCGGATAAAGCACCACCGCATTTCCATTTGACAGCCGGGCCGTATCGCAGGATACATAATCGCCAAGGCTCCGCACAATCCGCTCATATCCGGGG
>DAWDUP010000070.1:6198-9871 GCA_052346825.1 Candidatus Fimivicinus sp.
TCCTTGAGCAAAAAGAGAAACACTGCTGTTGTCGGAAGGATATCTAAAAATTGCAGATCAAGCAATTTTTCCATAAAAATAGTCAACCTCTCGCAGCAATCGGAATGTTTGATCCGGTTTGCAGGCCGAACCACTCGGTTCTCAAATTGACACCTTTTCCTGCCATGTGAAAAGGCAAAATTCCTGTTTGATAAAACGGCAGCGCCTTTCACTGAATGCCCTATGCTTGTATCAAGCGTAGGTTTTTGAATGCTTTATCGTTTAAATGAATAGGACAGTCCCTTTTTGGTATCCAGCACGATCGTATCCGCATCGATCACGGCAAAGGCGGCTAGGCTCCCGTTTTGATCCGTCATATGCACCGTATGGATGCCGGGATAAGAGAGCTTGCATGCACCGCCCGCGCGGGCATAGAGGTTGCCCTCCACAAGCTTTTTCTCCCGCCAAACAAGGTCGACGACGAAATTGCCGCGCGCCACAAGGCCTTTGAAGCTGCCGCTTGCCCATGCATCGGGCAGGGCGGGCAAGAGCTGAATGCAACCCGTGTGGCTCTGCAGGAGCATTTCGGCAATGCCCGCCGTTGCGCCGAAATTCCCATCGATCTGAAACGGCGGATGCGTGTCCCAAAGATTGTCGAGCGTACTGTGCTTTAAAAGCTCACCGAGCATTTTATAGCTGTGGTTGCCGTCGAGCAGACGCGCCCAGGCGCAGATTTTCATGGCCTTGGACCACCCGGTTCCGCCATCGCCACGGTCCTCAAGGGAAACGCGCGCGGCGTGCTGGTATTCCGGTGTTTTCGCCGTGATATGGTTGCCGGGATAGAGGCCCAATAGATGGGATATATGGCGATGATAGCGCTGGACATTTTTCGTTTTGAAGCCACGATCCGGCCACTTATCCTCCATAAACCATTCTTTAATTTGTCCCCATTTGCCCACCTGAAGCGGCTTGAGAAGCGGAAGCTGCTTGCGGACAGTTTCCAGCAGGGCCTGGTCGGGCAGATCCCCCCATCCGTTTTCCATGAGTCTCCGCGCCGCATCCAGCACATCCGTATAAAGCTGCCAGACGAGCTCCTGATCATAAGTATCCCCGGCGGTCACCGGTCCGTTTTCCGGGGAAAAGCTCGGCGAGGAAACCATGCGGCCGCTCTTCGCGTCAAAAATAAGCAGCTGTGTCCAGAGCCGCGCGCACTCCTCCATCATCGGATAGATTTCCTTTGCGAGTAAGGTTACGTCGCCGCTGAACGTGAAGCAGTCATATGCATTTTGCATCATCCAGGCACCGTTTGCCGGCGCCCAACCCCAGCGCCAGTCGCTGCCAGGGCCAACCACACCCATAGGGCTGGTCTGGGTGTGGACCATCCAGCCGGTCGCCTTTGAAGCGTCCGGCTCTCCGTTCGCAAGCCGCTCGCCAATGCCCGCGTATTTTGCCGCGACAATACGGCCCGGCTCCCGTAGCGACTGCAGATGCCGCACCAGCGGGAGGGCGGTCTCGCTCAGATTCGTCGTGTGCGCGGGCCAGTAGTTCATTTGCAGATTCACATTCAGATGATAGTCGCTCTGCCACACGGGATGATTCTTAGCATTCCACACGCCCTGCAGATTGGCGGGTAGGCTCCCCACGCGGGAAGAGGCGATCAGCAAATAACGGCCATACTGGAAATAGAGCATTTCCAGAAGCTTGCTTGCCTTGCCCCTTTTGTATCTTTTCAGGAGCTTGTCTGTCGGCAAAGCGGTGCCGTTCTCCTGCCCGACATTGATTTCCACACGGCCGAACAGCTCCTGATAATCGGCCAGATGCGCCCTGTAAAGCGCGTCATATCCTTTTCCCGCCGCCGCCTGGACGCGCTGCAAAACCTGCAGCATGGGATCGATCCCGCTGCGGTATGCCGGAAACCGGTCTTCATAATCCGTCTGCGCGCACAGATATACAACGGCACTGTCCGCATCGCTGACCACCAGGGAATCCTGCCCATGCGGTTTTACCGTTCCTCCGCTGACTGCAATATGGAACGCGGCGGCATAGCGCAGATTGTTTGCCTCCGAGCTTTCCCTTCCGCCTACGCAGCCACAGGGCGAACCGGTGAGGATGAGCGTATCCGTTCCCTCCAAACAGCAGGATCCCTTCTGCGCGGATTCCACCCAGAAGCGGAAGCTGATTTTCTCGCTGCCGTCTGCGTCAAATTTTGCAACAAATACATTATCCGGGTAATTCATGAAGCAGGTGCGCGTGTGCCGCAGGCCTTTGCGCTCAAAGCTGACGCAGGAAACGGCGGTGCGCAGGTCGAGCTGGCGGCGGTATTGCTTGCAGGAACGCTCGCGAAGGCCTGGGAACTCAAAAAACATCGTCCCAAAATTCTGATAGGCGCCCAGGCCCGCCTCCGAGCCCTGCAGCCGCTGCATCGCCTTCTGGGCGGCGTCATACTCCTCCGCAGCGAGCATATTCTGGATTTCATGCATCGCCTGGCCGTTGTCGTCCCGGGTGTTGCCCAGCGCATAGCCGGGCGTACCAGGGCCGCCAGTCCAAAGCGTTTTTTCATTGAACTGAATCTGTTCGCGGCGGATACCGCCGAAGATTTTTGCACCCATATATCCATTGCCGACGGGCAGCGCCTGCTGCTCCCAGCCCTTATAATCCGTGCGTGCGGGCTTCTCATACCAAAGCACCAGCGCATTCGATCCCTGTTCGCCTTCCCTGTCATGCTTCATCTTACCCTGTTCTCCTCTCCAATCGTTTCTTGATTCTCCTTTAGTATAGCATATCTGCGAAGCGGAGGTAAATACGTTTTCCGGTGTTATTCCCGATTTTCTCCAATCACGCTGTAAATCAGCCGTTCCTACACGGGCCGCGCTTCCGAAAACCGAATTGCGGAAAGAAAAGCGCCTGCGGAACGGCTTCTCCATACCGTTTTTTTGAATCATTTCCTTCATCAGCATACGATAGCCATCCTTGCCAAAAACGATTGCATGGATGCAAAACGTATCAAGATAGAAGCGCGGTTTTATGCCCGCAAAAATACAAAATGCGAGCCGTAAACGCCGGCTCGCAAATGCTTTTTGAGGTGCGTTGGATGATGCACTGCCATGCCGAGCAGGCTGAAAAAGCATGGTTTTGCGTGTGTAAGAGCGCAAAATGTAAGCGATAACCGAGGCCTACAAATGCTTTTCACGAGCGCATGAAACGCGCTCTACATACTCCGCCACGCGCCGGGCCGCGTTGCCGTCCGGCCGCCCGAAATGGAAGGCACGGAACTGCTCCAGGCGTGCAAGATCCAGGATGCCATACTCAATCTCGTCCACCAGCTCCGGCATCGTCCGGACGATTTTTCCCGGCACAAACGTCTCATAGTCAAAATAAAACGGGCGGTCCCGCTCATATTCTTCCAGATCAAACGCATAAAAAATACAGCGCTTGCGCAGCAGCGCGAAATCCATTACAATCGAGGAATAGTCCGTTACCAGCACATCACACAGGAGAACCAACTCGCTGACATCCGGATAGGAGGTCAGGTCCACAGCGCCCGTCAGCGTCCGCGTGTCTGCATGAACCTGCGGATGCAACCGCACAAGGAGCGCATATTCCTCCCCCAGATGCCGGGTGAAAAGGCCGGTATCCAGCCTGGAGAGCAGGTCTTTGTCCTGCTCCGGATCATCCCGGAACGTCGGCGCATAGA
>DAWDUP010000070.1:9881-10929 GCA_052346825.1 Candidatus Fimivicinus sp.
CCGAGCGGAAGCACCTGTTCCCTGTTCACATGGAATGCGCTTGCATAATGAGGTGCAACGCTTTCGGAGGAGCAGACGACGAAGCTAAGCTTTGCATTCCCAGCCGCCTCCCGTGCGCGGATTTCAGGCGGCTGGTCGATATCCTGCCCAAAACGTTTGAACGCGCCCTCCGCATGCCACAGCTGTGTAACCACCGCCCTCTTGCTCAGGCGGAGGCTGGCGAGCGGCATGAAATTATCATTGAGAAAAATATATTTCGAACGGGCCAGTCCATATGCTTTTACGGTAAAAAAGGCGATGGCGCGAAAGATGGAGCGCACCAGCGCGGAAACACCCGCATCCGTTTGCAGGCTCAGATCTGTTCGCGTAATTTTGACAAAGAAAAATCCCTCGTTCTGTTCCCGAAATGCGCGTTCCATTTCACCAAGGCTGCCGTGGAACCCCGCGTTATGCATGGAGATGAGCGCGACCCGTTTCTTCTGCACCGGGAAGATCCGGCATAGGTGAAACACCGCGGCATATAATGTGAAAAAAAGCTGCTTCATAAACAACGCCCCGTTTCTGCCCTCAGGCCATCTTCTGCCTTCTGAAATAGACGATCAGCGCCTGCACCAGCGCACCGAATGCCGCCTTTTTCACCGCGCCCGGGAGCGGAAAACGGTAAAGATAGCGCAGCAGGCGCGGGTCCAGCACGCCGCAGCCGCGCAAACGGGCATGCAACTGTGCCCGGGCCTGCTTCCTTGCTGCGGAGAGGAATCCGCGGTCCGGTAAGACATGCAGATTTGCGCACTCCGCCCACTGCGAGGGGATCAGGCCTGCATCTGCTGTAGACTGTGGAACAAACACCTCAAAGCAGGGCATCGTCTGCAAATAAATAGACTCAAACAACGATTCCATCTGTTCTCTGGTTCCTTTGGCAGTGACGAAAAAGGATACGCGCGGATGCAAAGCCATCAGCTCCTTGTCCGCAATCAGCTCGCGTACCTGAATATCGCTGTTGAAATCGCAAAGCTGCCCAAAGCGCTCCTCCGACATCCGCTCCCGAAGC
>DAWDUP010000071.1:0-8561 GCA_052346825.1 Candidatus Fimivicinus sp.
CCTCGGCCTTCCGTCAGCGGTTATGCTGACAAAGGCAGGGTGTGAGAACTGTGTGTGGTGGTCAAATGGACCGGCTGCGCAGCAACTTTCTGTGTGCAACAGTAAGGTTACACTTCAGAAGCGAACGCTAAAAATTGGCTGCGCCCCAAACAACTGCCTGTAGGCCAAGGCAGCGCCCAGCGGCGCTGGTTACGAAACCGATCAGAAACCATGCTTTTTATGCACTTTTTTCTTCTCCCAGACTTTATCGACAAGCTGAACAAAGCACCTGTGGAACACAAATATCCGCAGGTGCTTTGGTATAGAGACGATGCCGCTTCAACGTGCAAGCCGCATAGACCGGAAAGGGCGCATTGCAAAATGTGTATTTTTACATTTTTGCAGCGCGCCTTTAAAAAAGCATTTACAAGCCAACGATTATCGCTTGCATCTTCGTCCTGCTGAATGCAAAATCGTGCTTTTCCCGGCTGACTTCGCATAGTAACGTTTTTCCAGTCATCCCTTGGAATCTTAGGCCCCCAACTCCACGTCCGGCGCCTTTGCATTCGGATCCGCTTCACCGTGACGGACCTGCGTCATGCACAGCAGGGAGAGGGCGAATGCGATCGGGCAGTAAATAAAGAGCGACCAGTAATTCGTCGAGCCACAGAGCGTGCCGCACAGGATCGGGCCGACGATGGAAGCGGAGAACGTCGCCGTATAATAATAGCCGGTAAAGGTGCCCACCTGCTCCGGCGTGCCGATATCCAGCACGACGGGCAGCGTGTTGATATTCACAAGCGCAACGCAGGCGCCGCCTCCGATCAGCGCGATAAAAATCATCACCTTTTGGAAACCGGGGAGCTCCTTTGTCAGGAAAAACAGGGTGAACAGCAGCAACGCGCCGCCCAGGCCGATCAGGATCGTCTTTTTGCGGCCGATCTTCTGGCCCAGCTTGCCGGCGGGAATCGCAAAGATCATCAGGGACAGCGCAAAAATCCCCATCAGGATCGTCGCCGTCGCGGTATCGAGCCCGAGCTCTTTCTTTGCAAACAGGGTAAAGAAGGTCTGGATCGTATCAGAGCCGTTGAAAAGGAAGAACAGGGTCAGAAGCATAAAAATCAGGCTGCGTTTTTTCTCTTTTGGCAGCTTGAGATCCTTCAGTTTTTGCTTTTCCTCTCGTTTCGCATCCGCCATTTCCTGCGCCGCCATATTGGCCTGCGCTGTTTTTTTCAGGCGGCTGTCCGGCTCCTTGACGGTGAGCATGACCACCAGCAGGCAGATGAGCATCACAACTGCCGTAAAGACGAATACATAGGGGCGCTCCGCATCTGTGGCGGGCTTCGATCCCATGAAAAGCGTCATAATCGCAATGACGATCATGCCGCTGCCCATGCCAAGCAGGGTGCCGAGGCCGCCCATCAGATTGATGACGGCGTTGCCCTCGCTGCGCAGGGAAGGCGGCGTCAGGTCGGGCATCAGCGCAACGACCGGGGAACGCCACAGGGACATAATCAGGTTAAAGCAGATCACGCACAGCATCAGCGCCCAGATATAGGGCATGCGGGGAATCAGGATAAAGAAAAGGGCCGAGGCCGGAATGCCGAACAGCAGGTACGGCCTGCGCTTGCCCAGGCGGCTGTGCGTCCGGTCGGAGATTCTGCCGAACAGCGGCTGAAAAATCACGCCGAACACGTTGTCGATGACCATGATCGCACCGATGAGTCCACCGACCACGCCTGCGCCAACAACGTCTGAGCCACCAAAGAGCGTGGCAAGCCACGGCAGCTTTGCCGCGATCCCCGTTACCGCCGGAGAGGCGGACAGCATCTCGTCCAGAATCGGCGGAACATAAGCATTGTAGACCGACCAGGCAATGGAACTCGCCATAAATCCGAAGCCGATCAGAAACGTCAGCTTATAGTTGAGCTTCCTTTTTCCCTGTTCTGCCATTATCATTCTTCCTTTACATCAGAATTGAAAGCAGCGTGCTTCCGGAGATAAAATGAAATCCGACCTAAGTATAGCAATTTTTTGTAGGTATTGCAACGGATTATCTTCTCATTATGTTAAATTTTTATTAGATATCAAAGAAACCTGCCGTCATTCCACCGCAGCGCTTTGCTTTTCGCCAAAAAAGGAGGCTGCTCAAGGCAACCTCCCTCTGCTGTTCGGAACAACAGCGATTTATTCCACCTTCGCCCCATCCGACGCAATAAATTCTCCTATGATTGTGATATGGAACGGTGTTCCACTGATCTCCATCCGATAGGTCTGGCCGGCTTGGAGGCCCCGGAAGCGCACCTTCAGCTCATCGCCGTCCGGCCCCTCCAAAATCGTTCCCATAAGGCGGTTTCCATCGGGAGAAACCGCAGTAACAGTCAAGCCTTCCCGCCATTCAAAATCATTCTTGAATTCGATCTCCACCAAATTGTCATCCGCCCTGTATTCCGTGCGGTCAAAAACAGGCAATTCAGACTCTCTGACAAGGAAATCTCCGTACAGCGTTTCAGCTCCCTTCCTGCCCTGAACATTGGAAATCGCCACACTGACGATCTCATTGGGCGAGAAATCCGCCGCCTTGAGGTACCAGTATCCGCCTTCATAGCCCGCGATTGCGCACGAAATAGCCTCTCCCTCGCGCGTGAGCAGAATCGCACGCTCCTGCCCGGTCAGCTGAGTCTGCTTCCATCCGCCTTCAAACCGGACGCGGAACAACCCGCTTGCGAAACGCTCCAGCCTTCCCCGGTCATCTGCCTCTTCATAGCGCGCATAACGGCCCTTGCGGTTGCAGAAATTCGCCGTAAAGGAGCGCTCCTCGCCCTGATCGTCCATCATGCCTGATACACGTACGGTGCAAGCGCTGCCATCAGCCAGCCCCTCCGCTGTGACCGAAAAGTGATCGTCCTTTGTCTCAACAAACTTTGCCGTAATCGGCTCGCCGCCTGCGGGCGTGATCGTGACAGATTCCCGGCCGCTCAGAGAAAAATCCTGTGTGAAGCGTAGCTCTATCTTGCCATCGCCATGTACCCGAACGCCCATCAGATCGAGGAATTCTTCTCCCAGCCCCGCCTTCTCATAGGCCTCCTCCAGGCTCATTCCCTGCGCCACAAGAGAGTCAATATAAGCACGCATCTGCTGCGTTGTATCAAACGAATGCTTTCGGACGGATACCTTCGGCCTGACCCCCTTCTGCTCAAAGACCTGGTTTGCCGTATCGGTCATATCCTTTTCAAGCTGCTCCGTTTTCTGATCTGTTGCCCCAGCAACAGAGATCAGGACGTCTCTCCCTTCCTCGGTAAGATAACCATCCTCAATCGCCTGATTGAGAATCGAGCGCAGCGTGTCCTCCGCACTGCTGTTTGCAGCGTTTACCTTTTGCAGCAGCGCCTTGCCATCCTTGTTAACACCGACAAGCCCCACCACGCTTCCAAAGCGGTTGAGCTCTATGCGCACAACCGGATTGATTGCGATCTCCACGCTGGCATCCACTGTCGAAAGCAATTGATACCCCTGCTGCACGCCGATCAAAAGCAGCAAACAGGCCGCCAATGCGACCGCCCACCTCTTTACCCGCCGCATGGTAACCACTCTGCCCCGCCCCGGCGATTTCTTCGCCTGTTCGCCCTGTTCTTGCAGAGCAAGCGCCAGGCATTCGGCGTCCAATTCCATACCAACCTCCCAGCCAGGCTGCGCCGGAACCGTCCGGAATTCCCCATCCGCCGTCAGGAGCACTGCGCTGTCTCCGTTTATTTCCATGATCAAAATCCGATTCACAGCTGTTCCCCTCCTTCCGCGTCGTCCAGACGAATATATTCCCGGATAAACGGATAATCGCCGCTGTGCACTAATACGGCCGCCACCAGATACCTGCGGTGGTCTTCCAGCACTTTGGGCTTGATATGGAGCGATTTGGCCAACGCCTTGATCGGCACCCTCTTTTTGCGGCGGAACGCTGCGAGCATCGCTTCATCCTTTAAGAGCAGACGTACTGCTTCCTTGCAAACCCTGCGCGTGGAGGCGTGGCGCGGCGTGGATGCCGACAGCTCCTGAAAGGAAATCGACCAATTCTTTAATTCCTTCGTAAACAGCAGGATCTCCTCCCGGCGCGCCTCCTGCTCACTTTGCAGGTTGTAGGTATGTTGCGAAACCGTGTTGATGAGCCGCCTGCTCTCCTCATCGTTTGTGTCCAGTACAGGCAGTTCCCGGTGTGCCGTATCCCGGCGGATACAGTCAATCACCCGCCGGGAGATAAGCAGCCTTGCAAAGGAAAGAAAATCGCCCCTGCCCGGCTCGAAGGTATGTACCGCCTGTGCAAACGCCAGCATCCCGGCTTGGATATAATCCTCCTGCGCCTTCGGGCTGTTGGCCAATACGGTTGAGAGAATCAATGGCCGGTATTCCCTGAGCAGAGCGTTCATCTCCGCATCGGACGATTTTGCCGTCTTCACCCTGTCCGCAAGCACCTGCTCCATAGGCGGCACCTCCTATGATCAAAATTTGGCGATAAGGAAGCTTACCGGCCTATTATACAGGAAAATACCGCTTTTGAAAACAGATGTCGGCCGCCGCTCGCTCTTACATATTATCATTTCGAACCCTGTGTGCAGCGTTTTGGGGGCTTATCACAAATTACACAACGGAAATTTTTGCTGCTGTGCAGAGGGGGCACCCGGTTTGACAAGCCTGCGAAAGTATGCTATCCTGAGTTCAGCCAAAATAACAAACACAGGGGAGCCAACAGCGGCTGAGAGGAAGGACAAGCCTTCGACCCTCGACCTGATCTGGATCATACCAGCGTAGGGAGTTATAGATACCAATCATTACCTCCCGCTGTCGCAGGGGGTTTTTGTTTTATTTGGCAAAGCTTAAAAACAAACAGGAGGCAATCAATATGAATGCAAGCGTAGCCATCCAGGTCTTGCCCAGTGTACAGGGCGAGGAGGTCATCCGGATCGTCGATGAGGTGATCGCCTATATCAAAGCAAGCGGCTTAAACACCTATGTCGGCCCTTTTGAGACAACCATTGAGGGCGATTACGACCAGCTCATGGAGATCGTCAAGGAGTGCCAGCTCATCTGCATCCGCTCTGGCGCGCCGAGTGTAATGTCCTATGTCAAGATCAATTATAAGCCGGACAGGGACGGAGTGTGGACCATTGAGAAAAAAGTTAAAAAGCATCACGAATAAGCTTTACTCCGTTTTAGGGATCGCGATTATCCTGCTTTTCTGGCAGGCGCTGTGCTCCCTGAATGTGGTGCCGGGCTATATGCTCCCGTCGCCCCTCACCGTATGCAAATCCTTTGCGGAACACTTCACCATCCTGATGGGGCATGCGAAAACATCCCTGATTGAAGCGTTGCTCGGCCTCTCCATCGGCGTGGCCTTTGCCTTTGTAATCGCCGTTGTGATGGACCGCTTCCGCGTGATCTATCAGATGACTTATCCCCTGCTCGTCATCACGCAGGCGATCCCTGCTGTGGCGATCGCCCCGCTTCTGGTGCTGTGGCTGGGATACGATATGACGCCGAAGGTCGTGCTGATCATCATCGTCTGCTTTTTTCCTGTGGCGGTGGGCCTGCTCGACGGGCTGAGATCAGCGGATGAGGACCAGGTCAGTCTCCTGCGCGCAATGGGTGCGAACCGGCTGCAGATCTTCTGGCACATCAAGCTCCCGGGCGCCCTGCCCGCCTTTTTTTCCGGGCTGAAAATCTCCGTATCCTTCTCCATCGTCGGGGCGGTCATTGCGGAATGGCTCGGCGGCAGCAGCGGGCTCGGCGTGTATATGACCCGCGCGCGCAAATCCTTTGCATATGACGATATGTTCGCCGTGATCTTCCTGGTCGTCGCTATCAGCCTGCTTCTGATGGGGCTGACCAACCTGCTGGAGAAGAAGATGACGCCCTGGCGGCAGATCAAAAAAACATAAAGAAACTCACTATTTGAAAATGAGAAAAGGAGAATGAAGTTTATGAAATGGACCAAACGTATTTTTGCGCTTTTGATGGCCGCGGCCTGCGTCCTGGCCGTCTTTGCCGGCTGCACAAAGGATGAAAAGGCCCCTGGCGCGCAGACGCAGGAAAAAACGAAAATCACCGTCGTGCTGGACTGGACGCCTAACACCAACCACACCGGCCTGTACGTTGCACAGAAAAACGGTTACTTCGCGGATAACGGCCTGGAAGTGACGATCGAGCAGCCGCCTGAGGACGGCGCGGAAGCGCTCGTCGCCTCCGGCAAGGCGCAGTTTGGCGTGAGCTTCCAGGAGAATGTGGCAAGCGCGCTGACTGCTGATTCCCCACTGCCGATTACTGCCGTCGCAGCGCTGATTCAGCACAATACCTCCGGCATTATCTCCCTGAAAAAAAATAACATTACCTCCCCGAAGGATATGGCGGGGCACTCCTATGCCTCCTGGAACACGCCAATCGAAAAAGCGATCCTTAAGGACGTCATTGAGAAGGACGGCGGCGATTTCAGCAAGGTCAAGATGATCTACAACTCCGCTACAGACGTTGTCACCGCCCTGCAGACGAATATCGACACCGTTTGGATCTATTACGCATGGGACGGCATCGCAACCGAGGTCAAAGGGCTGGAAACCAATTACTTCGCCTTTAAGGATATCAACCCCGCCCTTGATTTCTACACACCCCTCCTGGTTGCGAACGACAATTTTCTCAAGGATCACCCGGATCAGGCCAAAGCATTCCTGAAGGCCGCCCGCCTGGGCTATGAATACAGCATCGAGCATCCGGAAGAAGCCGCCGCTATCTTATGTGAATACGCACCGGAGACGGACAAGGAGATCGCCACGGCAAGCCAGAAATACCTTGCCAAGCAATATAAAGCCGAGGTGGAGCGCTGGGGCGAATTCGACCAGAAGCGCTGGGATGCCTTCTATGATTGGCTGTATGAAAACAAGGTCATCACCAAGGAAATTCCGGATGGCAAGGGCTTTTCCAACGACTATCTGAATTGAGTAACCACTGA
This sequence comes from Candidatus Fimivicinus sp., assembly GCA_052346825.1. Taxonomy (GTDB): domain Bacteria; phylum Bacillota; class Clostridia; order Oscillospirales; family Acutalibacteraceae; genus Fimivicinus. The sequence goes on from DAWDUP010000071.1 coordinate 6,974, forward strand.
AAGAGATGGAAATGGGGCGCTTCGATGGACCGGCTGAGAGCAGAACAGATCACAAAAAGCTTTGACGGCACGACGATCATCCAGGATGTAAGCCTGATGCTGCATGAGGACGAGCTCGTATGCCTGCTGGGCGTCAGCGGTGTGGGAAAAAGCACGTTTTTCAACATCCTTTCCGGGCTTGCCGTACCGGACAGCGGCCGGGTCCTGCTTGGGGATGAGGATATCACGGGCCAGACAGGGCGCATCAGCTATATGCAGCAAAAGGATCTGCTCCTGCCACATAAACGAATCGTGGATAATATCGCCTTGCCGCTCGTGCTCAAAGGCATCTCCCGCAAGCAGGCGCGTGAGCAGGTGTGCGCCGGCCTCGCGGAGTTCGGGCTGGAGGGGACACAGCACAAATACCCCGGCCAGCTTTCCGGCGGCATGCGGCAGCGCGCAGCGCTCTACCGCACCTATCTGTTTAACAGCGAGGTCGCTCTTCTGGACGAGCCCTTCAGCGCACTCGACGCGATCACAAAGTCACAGCTTCACCTGTGGTATCTGGAGATGATGGGCCGCCTGCACATGTCGGCGATCTTTATCACGCATGATATCGATGAGGCGATCTTTCTCTCCGACCGCATTTACATCATGTCCGGCACACCGGGGACGATCACGCAGGAGCTCGCTATCACGCATCCGCGCCCGCGCACGACGCGCTTTACCGCTTCAAAGGAATTCATGGAGTATAAGCAGCAGATTTTGGAAGCGCTGAAAATCCAATAAAATAAAGCTTATTTATGATAAAAAAAACCGGCGGTCGGGATGCCCAGTAAGGACTTTCCTGCCGCCGGTTTTCATATCTCTGTAAGGAGAGAAAAGGCGGAATAGAATCCTGATCATCCGGGCGGGGGAATCCCTTTCATCGTCGCCAGGGCCATTCTATTCCACGGAAGATTATATCAATGACCGGGTCGTAAGCATCCGGATAACCGCCGCCACCCATTGATTTCCACGCAAAATTGGCTATAATAGATATATTGGTTTTGCCGTTTCAGAGCGCGGCAAGACTATAACGCGGCAAACCAACAAGTAGGGAGTTTGATTCATGAACGATTATTATCCCCCTCCCCCTTATCGCTATCATTCCGATCCGCACAGCTTTCAGCAACCGCCTGCACCTCAAGCATCCGCAGCCTGGCAGGCGAGAAACCGGCTGCGTCTGCTGAGCATTTTCGCCGGTCTCGGGCTGCTCGGTTTTATGCTGATGCAGCAAATTTTTTCGGGCATTCTCGTCTTTCTGGGATTGAGAGACGCTTATTTAAACAATACCCTGTTTCAAAATGCTTATGGAATTCTCTTTTCTATTTTCTGCGTGGGTCTTCCCTTCCTGCTCGTCTATTTCCTGTTGTATGTGCGCAGGCAGGCGCCTGCAATCCCGCTGAATGCGCCCCGCAATAAGCTGCGCGCCTTCCTGCTGGTCCTAGTCGGGCTGCTCGTCTGCATGGCGGGCAACTATGCGACAAACGGCCTGATTCTCTTTTTTGATCTGTTTGGCATCGAGCTGACCGCACCCGAGGTGCAGGCGCCTGTAGATGCATTCGGC
>DAWDUP010000071.1:8571-10852 GCA_052346825.1 Candidatus Fimivicinus sp.
TTTTTGCAGAGCGCCGTCGGTCCCGCGATCGTGGAGGAATTTGCCATGCGGGGCGTTGTGATGCAGCCGCTGCGCAAATACGGCGACTGGTTCGCCATTCTTATGTCCGCTTTCGTCTTTGCGCTGATGCATGGGAACCTTGTCCAGGCGCCTTTTGCCTTCATCGCAGGCATCGGTCTGGGCTATGCCGTGATCGCGAGCGGCTCCCTCTGGACAGGAATTTTGATCCACCTTTTCAATAATTCTATCAGCGTCGTCCAGACGATCGCGGCTACCAACCTCTCGCCGGAAAAGGCAAATTTGATCTCTGCAGTTCTGATCGGCGTGGTCATTGCGGCCGGGGCGGCCGCCCTGCTCTTATATCTGTTTAAAAAAGAGATGCGCATTGTTCTCCCGCTTTCCGGGATTCCGCTGCGCCGCAGCGAAAAGGTGATGGCCTATCTCTTTACTCCGCCGATGGTCCTGGCGCTGGCCCTCATGATCTGGTCCACGCGTTACTATATCAGCGTTCCGTTTTCGACGGTACTGCCGACATTTCTGTTTTTCATTGCCGCTGTCGTGGCTTTTATTTTCTCATTTTCCAATAAAAAGGCCACCCCAGGCCCCATGTGAAAGGGTGAAACAAACGCATGACGGACCAGGAATGCATGCGGGAAGCGATGCTCCTCGCCCGGCTTTCCGCGCTGGAGGGGGAGGTTCCCGTCGGCGCAATCGTTACCCGCGGAGACGGTATCGTTGGCCGCGGACGTAACCGTCGGGAACGAGGTAAAAACGCGCTGGCCCATGCGGAGCTGGAGGCCATTTCCGATGCCTGCAAAGCCCTGGGCGGCTGGCGGCTGTGGGAATGTACAATGTATGTCACGCTGGAGCCCTGCCCGATGTGCACAGGCGCGCTCATCAACTCCCGGATGAAACGCGTCGTCTTCGGCGCATATGACCAAAAGGCTGGCTCCTGCGGCTCCGTTATCAATCTTTTTGCCCTGCCTTATAACCATAAGCCCACTCTGGAGGGCGGTTTTATGGTGCAGGAATGTGCAAGCCTTCTCACGGAATTTTTCCGCAGTTTGCGGGAAAACCGTAACGTGAAAGATAAATTTGGAGATGTTTAAAGCTTGAAAAATACATTTTTCAAGCTCCGCATAGTCATAGAAAGGATGATTATCATCATGAGTGAAACCACACAACCGACCGAATGCGGCGGAAACTGCGAAAGCTGCAGCGCCGATTGTTCTTCAAAGCCGCAGGATATGCATATCCCGCTCAATCAATACAGCACTGTGCGCAAGGTCATCGGCATCGTCAGCGGAAAGGGCGGCGTCGGCAAGTCGCTCATCACATCCCTGACCGCCTGCGCAATGCAGTCGCGCGGCTACCCGACCGCCATCTTTGACGCGGACGTGACCGGCCCCTCAATCCCGAAAGCGTTCGGCATCAAAGAAAAAGCAAAGGGCAACGAGCTCGGCCTTTTGCCGGAAAAATCGAAAATGGGCATTGAGATTATGTCCGTTAATCTTCTGCTGGAAGATGATGAAGCGCCTGTTGTGTGGCGCGGCCCCGTGATCTCCGGCGTGATCCAGCAATTCTGGACGGACGTCGCGTGGGGTGATATCGACTATATGTTCATCGATATGCCGCCCGGAACCGGCGACGTGCCGCTGACCGTCTTTCAATCCCTGCCGCTCGACGGCATCGTCGTCGTGACCACGCCGCAGGATCTGGTTACCCTGATCGTCAAAAAGGCTTACCACATGGCGAAGATGATGAACATCCCGATCCTCGGTATCGTGGAGAACATGAGCTACGCCGTTTGCCCAGACTGCGGCAAAAAGATTGAACTCTTTGGCGAGAGCAAGGCTGATGAGGTCGCCGCCTCCCTCGGCGTGCCGGTGCTCGCCCGCCTGCCGATCGACAGCAAGACCGCCCGCCTCGTTGACCAGGGCGCGGTGGAGCTTGCGGACGATAAGGCGATCGCCCCGGTTGCAGACTTTTTAGAACAGGCCTTTACAGAGTAAATCACGGCTGAGATTCCTCAAGAAGCTATCGCAAAAGTCAAACCAGTGAGAAAAGTGCACTCGTCGTTTTTATTGTAATAATCTAACAGAATGCAATTAACAGCATAACACGAGGCCGTGCGCAATTGCACGGCCTCGGCCTGTCTAAAAAGGGATTTCGTTTTGTAAAATGTAAAAATTCTCCATTACGCTTTCCTTTTCTGATCACCTTGATAAGGGAAGAAAAAATTGGACCGCGCTCAGGCCGCGCGGGCCCTTCCTTTTCCGTT
>DAWDUP010000072.1:0-10725 GCA_052346825.1 Candidatus Fimivicinus sp.
CGAATCTGTTTCACGCCCTTGCGGTCGTGCAGCTCCGGGCCGTAATTCACGCGGCCCATCGCCTCGACGAGGACGTCGATACTGCCGCCGTCCGGCAGAGCCTCGATGGAGACAAACTTTTTCTTATCATTGCGGTAGACCATTCCGCGCAGCTGGCCGTTGACATAGACATATGCGCGGTCCGCCAGGCCATCGATGAAGAGCCTGGACGCCTCGTACGCACCCTTGAGATCGTGATGGTAGAGAATAAAGCCAAAATTCTGGCCGTAATACTCCATGCTGCGCGTCATCACGCTTCTGTGGCGCTTGCCGATTTTCGTTGCGTTATGTAAGAAGGAATACTGCTGCGTGAGCGCAACCGGGCCGATATTTTGCAGCGCCGGAGGCGCGGGCAGCGGCTCAGCAGGAAGGCCCTGAAAATTGAGCAATGCTTCGCGCACCGCGTGATATTTCTTGGTATAGCCACCCCACTCATTGAGCAGGGCGTCGTCGTCGTAGCTCGTCACAGTGGGCTGATATTTACCATCGCAGTTTGCGCCCGCAGTAAAGCCGAAATTCGTGCCGCCGTGGAACATATAAAAGCTGAAGTTCGCGCCCATCTGGAGCATTGTTTTCAGCTCGTTAACAACAGAGCGCGGCCGGCGGCTGTGGTGCCGCTCGCCCCAGTGATCGAACCAGCCATTCCAGAATTCGCCGCACATCAGCGGCGCGCCGGGCTGGCGGCGGTCAACCGCCTTGAGGTTTCCTTTGGCATTCGAGCCGAAATTGACGACCTTGAACACATAGGGCAGCGTACCGCCCGTGAGCATCCCGTCATTGGCGCCGTCGGAAGTAAACAGCAGCGCATCCACCCCGCATTCGCGGATGAGTTGCTCAATGAAGGCAAGGTAGTTTTTATCGTTGCCGTAGCTGCCGTATTCGTTTTCCACCTGTACGGCGATGATATTGCCACCGTTCGAGAGCAGCAGGGGCTGGAGCCTGCTGAACAGCTCATGATAAAAATCGGAAACATGCTTCAAATAGGGCTCATAGCAGCAGCGCACGCGCATATTTTCATCCGCCAGCAGCCACGCGGGCAGGCCGCCGAAATCCCATTCCGCACAGATATACGGGCCCGGCCGCACGATCGCATACAGCCCAAGCTCCTGCGCAATGCGCAGAAAACGGACAATGTCCATCATCCCCGCAAAATCGAAGACGCCTTTTTCCGGCTCGTGCAGATTCCAGCATACATAAGTTTCCACTGTATTAAAGCCGGCAAGCTTTAACTTGCGCAGACGATCCTCCCAATATTCCGGCACGGTACGGAAATAATGGATCGCGCCGGCATAGATATGAAACCGCTCGCCGTTCAAATAAAATTGATTGCCTTTGATCTCCAGCATCCAAACCCCTCCTGACTCAATCATCACTTTCCTGTTACTCTTCAAAAACAAAACCCGTTTTGTATTTATCATACCATATCAACACAGAAAAAGAAATTAGTATTCAGCAAATTTTACGGTTTTTCGTGTTAATTTCCCTGCTCTGCAAAGCGGATTTCCACACGGTTCACACAAGCAGTTCCGCGAGAAATACCATCGCGCAGGAGCAAAGGGCAGCCGTGAGCAGGCCCTTGGTAAAATAATTCTGAATCAGTTGTGTGTCCTCTACAAAAATCCTCTCCCCAAAGATAACGAGCGAACATCCAAAATAAAAAGAGAACGTGCTGCAAAATGTAAAAACAAACATTTTACAACACGCTCTTCAGAAAAAGCATTTGCGAGCCAGCGATGACGGCCCATAGTTTGCGCCTATGCGGACGCAAAATCATGCTTTTTCCGGCTGGTCTGCTATTGATATTGATACGTTTTGCAACAATCCCTCTGCCTTTGTAATCAAGCTGGCCTTGCATTACGCAGAAGCGACTCAGTCCTCATTGATCTCCTGCGCATCCTTGAGGAGCGCACGGATGGAAAGGCTGACACGCTTCTTATCGAAATCAATATCCGTAATCTTCACGCGCACCTCTTCGCCGATGGAAAGCACATCCTGCGGCTTTTCGATCCTGTGATCGGCAATCTGGGAAATATGGATCAGGCCATCAATACCCGGAATGATCTGGGCGAATGCACCGAACGCCGTCATACCGACAACCTTTGCCGTCACCTCGCTGCCAATCGGGTAATCGCGGCGCAGGATCTCCCAGGGGTTGTCCTCCACCTTCTTGTATCCAAGCGAGATCTTGCGCTTCTCCGGATCAAGCGCCTTGATGTAAACCTCGATCTGATCGCCCACGGAGACAACCTCAGAGGGGTTCTTGATGCGGTTCCAGGAGAGCTCAGAGATATGGACCATACCGTCCACACCGCCGATATCGACAAACGCGCCGTAGGAAACAATGGTACGCACAGTGCCGGTATAAACCTGACCGACCTCAGCCTGCGCCCAGAAAGCATCCTCAGCGGCCTTGCGCTCTTGCTTAAGCACCGCACGAATAGAGCCCACCGCACGACGGCGTGACTTATTGACCTCAATGATACGGAATTTTACATGCTGATGCAAAAGCCCTTCCAGCGGCTCGCCGCGCGACGCGGTGGCAAGGGAGGCCGGGATGAATACGCGCACGCCGTTGGTGGATGCAAGCACGCCGCCTTTAATGACATCTGTTACAACGCCTTCGAGCACGGATTCATCCTCGCTCGCTTTCACCACATCGTCCCACGCCTTAATGGCGTCGAAGCGCTTTTTGGAAAGCATCACAGTGCCCTCGGCATCGTTTGTCTTCATGATGATCAGATCGAGCACGTCGCCCACCTTGACCGCTTCCAGCGGGTTGACCGTGGGATCGGCGCTGAATTCATCAAGCGGTATGTAGCCCGCATGCTTCCTGCCGATATCGACTTGAATCTCAGAGGGGGACATGCCGACAACGGTACCCTTTACCTTCTGGTCTGTATTCATGCTTTGCAGAGACGCCTCCAGCGCCTCGGAAAAGCTCATCTCGTCAAAGGATTTCTCAGCGGGCGCTTCCTCCTGTGCGGGCTGCTCAGCGACAGCCTCTTCGGCCGGTGCGGCCGTTTCCGCTTTCTCCTCGACAAGCTCGGGGTTTTCATTCAACAATTCGGACATGGTTTCAAGTACCTCCTTTATAATACCAGCAGGAGTGGAAGCCCCCGCAGTAACGCCAATGGAAGAATAAGAGGAAAAATCGATTCCTGACAGTTCCTTTGCCGTTTCAATCAGGAAGGTTGGACAATTGCGCGCGCACACGTCGCGAAGCTTGGCCGTATTGGAGCTCTGCCGCCCGCCGATGATAACCATGGCGCCGCAAGTGTGGGAAAGCGCGATTGCTTCCTCCTGCCTTTCCTGAGTCGCATTACATATTGTATCAAAAACAGTGGCATTTGTACATACTAAATTTAGCTTTTTCACGCAGTTTTCCCACACTTTTATGTTAAAAGTCGTCTGCGCAACCGCTGAAATTGATCTATAAGAAAATTCCGGATGAGCGTGCAACAATTCCTCCAACTGCCCTACGTCATTGAAAACATAGGATTCCCCGGGACAATGGCCGCGGATGCCCCGCACCTCCGGATGGACGGGATCCCCAGCAATGAGGACGACGTCTCCCCGTTCGGACTGCTTTGCCACAATTTTATGAATTTTGGAGACAAAGGGGCAGGTGGCGTCGCAGCATTCGAGCCCCTTATCCTGGATGGCTTGAATCACAGCAGCGGGTACGCCGTGCGTGCGTACAACGATCACAGCCGCCTGTGGCACTGCGTCGATCTCATCCACGATGACGACGCCGCGCTTCTCCAGATCAGATACCACCTGTGGATTGTGGATGATCGGGCCGAGCGTATAGACCGTTTTTCCCTCCTCAAGTATGGAGTACACAAGGTCAACCGCACGGTTGACGCCGAAGCAGAAGCCTGCTGTCTTTGCCAGCTTTATTTCCTGCACGGTCCTTCCTCCCAAAGCTCTGTAATCCGGCCCATGATCAGGCGTGAGGCCTCGCGCAATTCACGCGTGCCGCCTTCCTCCGTGATGCCCAGCTCTTCATAGGGGATCATTTTGCCAAACCGAACGGTCAGCTCCGTCCAATATTTTGCCTGATGCTCGCTGTAAATCGAGACGGGGAGCACATCCGCGTGCGCCTGCTTGGCAATCAGCGAAACGCCCGCCTTCGGCGCGCCTGGGCGGTAGTTCGGGGAACGGGTGCCCTCCGGGAAAATCCCCAGAACATCCCCTCCCTTGACCACGCGAATGGCATATTCCACGGAGGATTTATCGGATGTACCGCGCTTGACCGGGAAGGCGTTGAACCGGGTCAGGAAGAAAGCGGATGCAGGATTGTGGAATAATTCCTCCTTCGCCATGAAATACATCACACGCGTACGGCTGCCCGCGATGACCAGCGGATCGAGAAAATGAATGTGATTCGACGCCAGAATAAAGCCGCCTTCCTTGGGCACATTCTCCCTGCCTACAAAGTGGACGCGGAACAGCATTTTATTAAACAGCAGGACATTCAATGGCATCAGAATATGATAGGTTGCGTGATCTTTCACCTTGCTGTAATCAAATGGCTTCAAGTTAATCTCTCCTTTATGCATTGAATCAAATGGTCAATCGACTCCTCAAGCGTCAGGCCCGTGGTATCGAGAAGCACAGCGTCTCTCGCCTGCTTGAGTGGAGCTACGGCGCGATGCGAATCATTGTAATCCCGCTCCTGCACATCGCGTAGGACATCTTCGAACCGCACGTCCTCCCCCTTTTCAAGCAGCTCCCTGTAGCGCCGGCGTGCGCGCTCCTCGGCAGAAGCGGTCAGAAAAATCTTCACCTGTGCATCGGGCAGCACAACCGTGCCGATATCCCGCCCATCCATGATACAATCCTTTTCCCAGGCAATACGCCGCTGCTGCTCAAACAGGAAGTCCCGCACGCACGGCAGGGCCGCCACCGCGGAGGCGCCCATAGAGACCTCAGGCGTACGGATTTCCTCCGAAACGTCCTTCCCGTTGAGATAAACACGCTGCACGCCTCCGACGAACTTAAGCTCAATGCGGATGTCAGACAGCGCCTCCTTCACCCGATCCGGATTATGTACGCTCCGTCCGTGCTGCAGCACATAGAGCGCCACTGTGCGATAAAGCGCGCCGGTGTCGACATAAATATAGCCGAGTTGTTTGGCCGCGCCGCGCGCTACTGTGCTCTTGCCCGCTCCCGCGGGACCGTCGATTGCAATATTGACCATTGTGAGAAACATCCTTTCCTGACGATTCAAGCTTTCTGCCGTATCAAACGGCAAACATTCCGTACGTAAAACGCACCATCAGGCTCATGCATCCGCCTGTTTCACAGACTGCCCGGCCAGATGCCCGGTAGAAAAAGCGATTTGCAGATTGAAGCCTCCTGTATAGCCGTCGACATCGATCAGCTCCCCCGCAAAATAGAGTCCCGGCAAGAGCTTTGATTCCATCGTTTTGGCATTGATCTCCTTCGTGCTCACACCGCCAGAGGTGACGATCGCCTCCTCGATTGGGCGGAAGCTCGTCACGGTGAGCGTCAAATCCTTGAGCAGGGCGGCGAGATTCTGCCTCATCTCCTTTGTCACCTGGTTAACCTTCAACCCCGGCGCAATGCCGGAGAGGCGGACGATCACCGGGATCAGCTTGCGTGGCAGAAGCGCATCGAGGGAATTGGCAAAAACGCGGTTGGCGTTTTTCAAAAAGTCGCGCTGCAAACGGCTGTCGAGCTGTTTGTCGTCGAGCGCGGGCTTCAAATCGATATGCACCTCATAACGGCCCCGACGCATCTCCCGCATATGCGCGCTTGCGCTGAGGATCACCGGGCCGGACAGCCCGAAATGGGTAAAGAGCAGCTCTCCAAAGTCCGTATAAACGGTCCGGAACGAATCCGTATCCCGGATGGCCACAGCGATATTCTTTAAGGCTAGCCCCTGCAGCTCGCTGCACCAGCTCTCATGAACGTTCAGAGGCACCAGGGAAGGCCTCGGCTCTATAATCGTATGCCCGGTCTTACGGGCCAATACATACCCGTCGCCAGTCGAGCCCGTCCCCGGATAGGATAGGCCGCCGGTCGCAAGCAGCACATTGGGGGCGAAAAACGGCTCTCCCCCCTGCGTTGCCGCGCCGCATACGCGCCCTTCCTCCATCAGCAGCTGCGTTACGCGGCCCTGTATAAGCGTTACGTTTTTATGGCTCGCATAGCGGCACAGCGCATCAACGATATCCACCGCCCTGTCCGATTCCGGAAAGACCCGGTTTCCACGCTCGATTTTCAGCGGGACACCCTGTTCTTCAAAAAAATCCATCGTATCCGACGGCATAAAGCGGGAAAAAGCGCCGTATAAAAAGCGGCCGTTGACCGGCACATTGGCGATCAGGTCATTGAGCAGCGGGCAGGCATTGGTCACATTGCAGCGGCCCTTGCCCGTGATCATCACCTTGCGGGCCGGGCGAGCGTTGCGCTCCAGAAGCAGCACACGCAGCCCACGGCGCGCGGCAGTGCCCGCAGCCATCAAACCGGCCGCGCCGGCACCCACCACAATCAGATCATTCTTCATCTTCGCGGGATTCCTCCACCTTTTCGTAAACCTGGTATTCGTCCCAAATTTCCTCGAGTTTACTGAAATTCTCCGACACCTCTCCCCTGCGGCTGAGCGTCGCGGCCACGATAAACGCATTGACAAGGCTTAAGGGCGCAACTAGAGAATCAACAAAGGAAGCCATATCGCTGCGCGCGACCAGAAGATACTTTGCAAACGGGGCGATCGGGGAATATGCGCTGTCCGTAATCGAAAGGATCGTTGCGCCGCGGTCGCTGATAAAACGCAAAGCGTTGATCGTCTGCTTCGAATAGCGCGGAAAGCTGATGGCGATGCACACATCGCGCTCGTCGATGCGGAACATCTGCTCAAAAATTTCGCTTGCGCTCGCCGTGTCAACTAGGACGACATTGTCATACACCAAATTGAAATAAAATGCCATAAAGCTTGCAAGCGCAGCAGAACTGCGCACGCCCAGGATATAGATTTTGCGCGCTGCGTTGATCGCATTCACAGCATTGCGAAAATCGGTGCGTGAGGTCTGCTCGAGTGTTGCCCGGATCATCTCCACATCGCTCGTGAGCACTTTTTCAAGGATATCGTCCTCCCCCATCCGGCTGCTGGTAACCTCCATGCGCTGCACGCTTGTCAGCTTGCTTCGGATCATCTCCTGCAGCGCCTTCTGCAATTCTGGATAGCCATCGAAGCCCATCTCTGTGGCAAACCGCACTACAGTGGATTCGCTGACGCCCACCGTCTCGCCAAGGCGAGATGCCGTCATAAACGCGGCCTTGTCATAGTGCTCCTGAATAAAGGAAGCAATTCTTTTATGCCCCTTGGAAAGCGACGGGTACAGGCTTTCCATTTTCGCCAACAGCGACTTTGTCATAAGATGACCTCTCCTCCACATCGCAAAATCAGAATCCCAATTTCTAAAAAAAACTCCGCTCGTCCGGCAGGAATCGATTGAATCAATCATCCTTATCTTATTCCGTAGGCGGATCGAAGTCAAGAACGAATGCATTTTTCTGCATCAAAACTTGCAAAATGAACAAAAAGGCGGAGCTATTTTCCCCCTGTCCGGCAATGGCTCGGGGAAAGCTCCGTCCCGATATCCTATTTAAAAAGCCTGCGAAACATTTTGCGCCAGCGGTGCAGGTACGCGCCGATGACCCGCGTCAAAGCGATATCATACACGAAAAATACGACATTCCCCATCCCAAGCAGAATGGGTATCGCATATTTCCCGAATTCCTCCATCTCATCGAGCGGAATCCCGAAGACGAAGATGATGACAACATAGGCTAGCACCATGGCAACATTGAAAATTAAAAACTTTACAACCCATTCCAGACAGCGCGGCAGCCTGCTTTCGAGGAACGATTTGATCACCGGATAATATCCAAAAAAGGCGGCGTACATCATCGCCGCTTCCTTATCCGCCACCACCAAAAGGGAAAGAATGCTCACCGCTGCATAGACGGACAATGCCCATTTGGGGCCGATCTCCATCACAATCAGGATCAGAAGCGCTCCCGCCAGGGCGGGAAGGGCAAAAGTCAAAAAAGGGATGATTCCCGTCAAAAACATCAATACGACCGACAGCGCCGTCAAAATCCCTCCGAAGGCGGTCTTTGAGCTTTGTTTCATCCCCGTCATAAATGGTCCCATCCTTTCGCACGCCAGGAACGTCTGGTGCGGCAAATGCGCACCCTTCGGCACGCATGGCCGCTCAGCAGCAGGGCGTCCCGTCGGCGCCACAGCAATCGCACAGGCAATCCGCGCATATCAGCCCCGTGCAGATATCGCAGGCGCTGCAGCCGCCCATATTGTTCCGCGGCGCATGGTAACCGCCCGAACGGGGATGATTCACCTGCCGGAACGCCGCCTGATATTCCGGATTATTGGGATCGAGCTGGCAGGCCGTGCGGTAATTTTTGGTAGCCTCCTCCAGCCAGCCGCGTTTATACTGCACAGTCCCCTTGAGAAAATACCATTCCGCCCCGCGCGCCTGTGGCGGGATGCCATCAAGCAGCGTTTCCGCGTCATCAATGCGGTTGGCATTGATTTTGGAACGGATATCCCCCAGCGAGGATGCACCGCCCGCATAGCCGGCCGAATAGCCACTCTGTGCAGGGCCAGACTGGCTACGGCGCATGGTGATAATCGCATCGTATGCAGCGTTTATCTCATCCATCTTTTTGGCCGCCATATCGGAAAGCGGGCTGTTTTCATAATTTTCAGACTGATACTTGCGCGCAAGCGCACGGTAAGCATCGCGCACCTGTTCGTCGGTCGCGTCCGGCGTAATATTCAAAATCTGATAAGGGTCTTTCATAAAGATGACCATACCTTTCGCAGGACTGAAGATTGAATAAAGTGCTTCTTTAATTCCCGGTTTCCTTTGGCCGAAACACCAGCTTCTGCGCATCGAAGAGCCCGTCTGTCAGGATATTGCGCAAAATTGCATCGAAACGCCGTACCTCTAATAAATCATAGGCGCGCACGGCCTCGGCGGCCGTCAAGAACAGGGATTCCCGCGCATTTTGCCGCGCGGCCTTTACGGCTTCCAGATCCCCTTTTGCGATTTGAAAGGCGCAAACATACGGATTATAGTCTCCGCTCTCCAGATCGTCCGCCAGATCGTCCGCCGCATCGATGAGATAGACCCAGCGTCCCACACAATAGCCCAGCCGGTCGAGAACCCGCCGGGTGTCCTCCGTTTGGGCATCCATCGAAAACAGGGCAGCGAGCGCCTTTGCCGTGGGGTCAGCGGCGCGGTCGATCTGGCCGCAGTCTTCTTCTTCGAGAAGAGCCTGCTCCTCCATCATGTGGGAAACAATTTCCTCAACGCGCGGATAACGCCTCTTCGCCTTATTATGCGCATGCGCGGCAAGAGGATTCAGAAGCCGGGATGCAAGGCGTTTCCAAAATCCGGCGTCCCGCAGATTATCGCGTAGCTTATAAAAGGTCATGATGACCGCCGCGGCCGCCGTAAACGAAAATTCGCTTTCGCCGCCGGAGCAGGTGTGGCATTTGGCGAAGGGATTGAATGGGCAGCGCGCTTTCTGAAAGCCGGGACACTGCTCGGAAAGGGAGAGCCGCAGCAACGCGGCAAAGGTGAAATCGTAGCTGAGCGTCATTCTGGCAAACAGGCCGTAGCCGCGGCCAAGCTCCTTGCACAGGGAGCAGTAAACCGCCTTGTACTGCTCATAATCCCGCACTTTCAATTCGGGCTTATACGCTTTTACATAGCCGAACACCCGCACTCCTCCGCCTCGAAATAGTACATTTATTGTAGCCGAAGCGAGTATTGATTTCAATTAACATATTGTAAATTTTAACCGATCTCACAGCAGTGTAAATTCGCTTTTATGAAAGGCAATGATGCCCTCTTTTCGCAGCCGGCAGAGAACCGCCGACAGGGCGCTCCGATCGGCGGCAAGATAGTCTGCCATCCCCTGCCGGTCAAAGGGAACCGTAAAGCTCCGGCTGCCCTGACGGACTGCTTCCTCCATCAGATAAGAAAGCACCTTGTCCCGTAGCGTGCGCCTGGAAAGATGCGAAATCCGGCTGGTCAGAAAAATATTTTTACATGCGAGCAGATGCATCATATTGGCGATCAGGATGGTATGAAACGGGCAGGCATTCCGGCAGGGCATACACAAGCGTTCATAATCGATCCACAGCACGGTCGTATTCTGTATTGCCTGCACCGTGACGGAAACCGGTGTGCCACCGATTACAAATGCCTCCGCAAACACCTCGCCCGGCGATACCCGCGCCACCAGTGCCACGTTTCCATCATATTCCTCACGGACCAGATGAACATGTCCGGAAAGGATAACGCCAAAGCTCTTTGGCCGCTCACCCGAAAGCAAAACCGTTTCCTGCCGCTGATACGCCTTTGTCTGAGCATGCAGGCAGGAGAGCAGCTGGGGCATCGCCTGCAGCTCGATCCCCTCAAACAGCGGAACATTTTTGAGTTGATCAAAAGAATTCTCCATTTTAAAGCCCTCCGTTGTAATAACAACCGATTTTTGATTTTGATTCTACTATGATACCCTTTGTTAGACAAGAGCAAACACGCTTGATGAAGTTTCCAAGCACTGTGGTTGCCCCTGTTCACCGATGCTAGCATCGGTAAACAAGGGGAAACAGCGCCGCCC
>DAWDUP010000073.1:0-8881 GCA_052346825.1 Candidatus Fimivicinus sp.
TGGCAAAACCTTCCTTTTCATTTCAAAGGGAAAAAGGGGAAAGATGGACAGCGAAAAAATCCCTTGGGAGCGCTCACACGCTGGCAGCTTTTTGATAACCTGCGCCGCTCCTTTACGCCGGTCATGGCTTTTGTCTGTCTTCTGGCTGCGCTCTTTGCTCCCACGCCCGTAAGATTATTGCTGATTCTGGGCGGCGTGCTCTGCACGGCGGCGGGGAATCTCTACGGCGTTTTGCGCGCCGTGATTGCCGGCGGGCCGGGCATGTTTTCGCGGCTTTACTATTCCCGCGTAACGCCAGTGGCGATGGGCAATCTCCTGCGCGCACTCGTGAACGTTGTGATGCTGGCACAGACCGCTTTTGTATGCCTGGACGCCCTGATCAGAGCGCTGTGGAGGCGTTTCGTCAGCCATAAAAGAAAACTCGAATGGGTCACGGCCGCGCAGAGCGACGTTGCCCAGCGTCCAGCAGCGCTGCTGAAACGGTACCTGCCCAGCTTGCTTGCAGGCGCTTTTCTGATGCTCTTTGGGAGGGGCAGCCTGTGGCTGTGCGGATTTTTATTCCTTTGCAACGTTCCGTTTGCCATATTTTCTGCAAGACAGGGCAGGGAGAAGACGAAGGAACTCAGCTGGGAGCAGCGAGAGCGGCTCACCTCCTATGCGGCCGCGGCCTGGCGTTACTATGAGGAATTCTGCGGCGTGCAGGACAATTACCTGCCGCCGGATAATGTGCAGGAGACGCCCGTCCACCGCGTTGCACACCGGACGTCTCCAACGAATATCGGTCTGGCGCTCTTATGTACCTTGGCCGCGCGAGACTTTTCCTTGATCGACAGCGCCATGCTCTGCGAGCGCATTGATAAAATGCTGGCCAGCGTTGAACGGATGGAAAAATGGAATGGTAATCTTTATAACTGGTACGACACGGCTTCTCTGCGTATTCTGGAGCCGCGCTATGTCTCTACCGTGGACAGCGGCAATTTTTTCTGCTGCCTGACGGCGCTGCAGCAGGGGCTTTTGGAATACGCCGCTGAATATCCCGCGCTAGCGGATCAGGCCAACCGGGTGGGAAAGCTGCTCGACGCGGGTGATTTATCCCCTCTTTACAATCCGCGTCGCAAGCTTTTTCATATCGGATTCGATGCGCAGACGGGTAAGCTGACCGGTTCCTATTACGATCTGCTCATGAGCGAGGCGCGCATGATGAGTTTTTACGCCGTGGGCAGGCGGCAGGCGCCCAAAAAGCACTGGGGCGCGCTCGGGCGGATGCTTGCGCGGGAGGGCCGGTACACGGGCCCAGTCTCCTGGACGGGCACGATGTTTGAATACTATATGCCCCATCTCCTTCTGCCACTGTACGATGGGACGCTGGGCAAGGAAGCTATGCGCTTTTGCTCCTACTGCCAGAAGCGGAGGGTGCGTGGGAAAGATATCCCGTGGGGCATCTCGGAGAGCGGATTTTACGCATTTGACCCACAATTGAATTATCAATATAAGGCGCACGGCGTGCAAAAGCTCGGCCTGAAGCGAGGGCTGAACGACGAACTGGTGATCTCGCCGTATTCCACCTTTCTGTTGCTCCCGTTTGAACCGGAGGCAGCGCTCAAAAATCTCGATGAACTCGAAAAGATGCAGATGACGGGGCGCTGCGGCTTTTATGAGGCCGCTGATTTCAGCCCGGAGCGCGTCGACGGGCAGGAGTATGCAGTGGTGCGCAGCTATATGGCGCACCATGTCGGGATGAGCATGGTATCTATTTGCAATGCACTCAAGGGATTTGCGATGCAGAACCGTTTTATGCGGGACGACCGGATGGCGGCGGCACGCTGTCTGCTCGAGGAGAAGATTCCCACCGGGGCTTCGGTCTTCCGTGATGTGGAGCTGCGCGAAACGCCGCAGCGCGCCCAGCGTGTGACGCCGGCGACTCGGGAAATCGCGGCGCCGAATCCCGTGTGCCCACAGATGCATCTTTTAACCAACGGCGAGTGGAGCACGGTTGTCAGCGACTGCGGCACATCGGTGTCCCTTTACCGGGAATCGGATATCACCTGGCGCGGCGTAGATTTGTTGCGGAGGCCCAAGGGCATCTTTGCCATCGCGCGCGCACAGGACGAAACGCTTCCCCTGTGTAGGGCGCTCGATTACCGCAGCAAAGCGGAATTCAGCGCGCAGTTTTCCCACACGCAGGTGAAGCTGGCCGCATGTTCTCAGACACTTTCCGGAGAAACCGTCATTCAGGTGCACCCGCGCCTTCCCTGCGAGCACAGGCGGTATACGTTAAAAAATCTGAGCCGGGACAGACAGCGCGTTTCGCTTCTGATCTATTTGGAACCCTGCCTTGCCCCGGCGCGGGAGGCAAAGGCGCATCCGGCTTTTTCAAAACTGTTTCTCGAGCAGACTTATGATGCAGGCAACAAAATTCAGCTCTTTTCCCGCCGGCCGCGCGGGGATGGCGAGCCGATGTGCCTGGCTGCCGGCTTTCTGGAGGACGTCGGGTTTCATTATGAAGGCGCGCGGGAGAAGCTGCTCAACAATCCGGACGGGATTTTTACCTTGCGCAATGCCCCGATCAATCTTGGCGACGGGAAGGGAGTGGGCGATCCGGTGTGCGCTTTCTCTGTGATGCTGGAAATGGAACCGCACGCTCAGCGCTATGTGACGCTCCTCTTAACCGCCGCATCGACACGCGCGGAAGCGGTGGATCGGTTATTGCGCTCCCGGCAGGAGGGAAAGATCGCTGCGGGCGCGCCGAACCCATTTTATGAAAACAGCCTTGACGGTATTCTGGCGGCCCAGGTTCTTCCGCAGCTGTTTTATCCTCCGCGGGAGACCAACGAATATCTGGCTGCTGCGCAGGAAAACGATGCGGGTGTACAGGCTCTGTGGAGCCTTGGAATCTCCGGTGACCATCCGATCCTGTATATCCAGATACAGAATGCGGAGGACACCGCGCGGGCGCTGCCACTCATCCGACTGAACCGGAAGCTGCGCCGCAGCGGAATCCCGACGGATGTTGCCATCGGCTATCGGGAGGGCGGCGATTATGATAAACCGGTGCTGGGCGCGTTGAAATCAGCCCTGCAGCGTGAAAAATGTGTGGAAAGCTTCAATACACCCGGCGGAATCCATGCGGTGGACCTGCAGACGCACAGCGCGCAGAGCATCCTGGCATTGCAGACGGCAGCGCGGTATATCGCTCCGCCCGCTGCAGAGCGTATGGAGCTTCCGGTTCTTCCCTTCGTCCCCTTTGCCGTGTTCCCCGTTTTGCCCGCTCAGCGCAGGTTGGAGATGGATTTCTGCGTCAAGCGGGGTGGCTTTGCAGAAAATGGTGCTTTCGTTGTGACGGAGAAGCCGGATGTCCCCTGGTGCCATGTGCTTGCAAATCTCGATTTCGGCACGCTGGTCGAGAGCGGCGCGCTCGGCTACACGTGGGCGGTCAATGCGCGGGAGAATAAGCTCACGCCCTGGTTTAACGACACGCGCACTGGAAACCGCGGCGAGCTTTTGTTCCTGCGTATGAAACATGAGGTATACGATCTCGTACAGGGCGCGCGGGCGGAGTTTTCGCCCAGCATGGCGCTCTGGCGGGGCAGGGCGGGGAAGGTGGAGACGGCCGTCACCGTGACCGTGCCGGATACCGGCATGGTGAAATACTGTGAGGCGGAGCTCTATAACAACGGGAAGGAGGCAGTCGAGGTGGAGCTGGTTTATTATACGGAGCCGGTGCTTGGAGTAGACCGACAGAACGCACGTTTTATCAAATCCCGCTGGCAGGACGGCGTGCTCAGCCTGCATTCCCCGTGGAATACGGCAGTACCGGGCTATATGGCCCTGACAGGCGGAGATGGAGAGGACGCTTTCTGCTGCTGCGATCGGGCGGATTTCTGGCGTGGTAAGTGGGGGGAGAAGCGGATGCTTCCGCTCGACGACCCGTGCGCGGCGGTGGGGCGAAGGCTCATCCTGCCGCCAAAGCGCAAGGAAAAGGTGCGCTTTGTGCTCTCCTTTGCAGCAAAGGAGCCGGCATCGAAGGCGCTGCTATCCATTTCACCAAAGCAGGTCATGCGCAATTCGCTCGAAATCAATACGCCGGACAAGGCGCTCAATCATATGATCAGTACCTTCCTGCCGGCGCAGATTTTAAACAGCCGTATTTTCGGCCGCACTGCGTTTTACCAGTGCGGCGGCGCATGGGGATTCCGTGATCAGCTGCAGGATGTCTGCTCGATCATTTTGCTGCGCCCGCGCCTTGCGCGCCAGCATATCCTGCGCGCGGCGGCCTGTCAGTTCCCGGAGGGGGACGTGCTGCACTGGTGGCACCGCCTGCCCGGGAGAAACGGCCTGCGCGGCGTGCGCACGCGATACAGCGACGATCTGCTGTGGCTGCCCTATGTGACGGCGGAATATGTTAAGCAGACCGGCGACAGCTCCCTGCTGCACCTGAAGATTCCCTATCTCGAAGGGGAGCTCCTGCGTGACGACGAGCACGAGCGCTATTTTGAGCCGCGGGTCTCCAAAGAGCGGGGAACACTCTATGAGCATTGCCTGCGCGCAATCACCAGGGCGCAGCGCTTCGGTGCGCACGAGCTTCCTCTCATCGGCGGGGGAGACTGGAACGATGGCTTCAACCGCGTGGGGATTCAGGGCAGGGGAGAGAGTGTGTGGCTCGCGCAGTTTATGGCGCTTACGCTCGACGAGATGCGCCCTGTCTGCCTTTTGATGCAGGATGTGGAATCGGAAAGACAGCTTGCACAATTGGCCGAAAATTTGCGTGGTGCGGTGGACCGCAATGCCTGGGATGGGCGCTGGTACCGGCGTGCCTTTTATGACGATGGCGCGCCGATGGGATCGAGCGGCGCAGCTGCCTGTGAGATCGACAGCCTGCCGCAGTCTTTCTCCATCTTGAGCGGAATGCCGGATAAAGAGCGGCGCAATCTCGCCCTCGACAGTGCGGTGGAACGGCTTGTCGACCGGGAGCATGGTCTGATCCGGCTCTTTACGCCACCCTTTACGGAGCTCGACCGAGCGCCGGGCTATGTGGCCGCCTATCCGGCCGGCATCCGGGAAAACGGCGGGCAGTACACGCATGCGGCGGTGTGGCTGTGCATGGCGCTTCTGCGCGAGGGCCGTGTTGACGAAGGGTATTCGCTCCTGAAGCTTTTGAATCCTGCTGAAAAATGCGCGCAGGACACAGAGGCCAAGCGATATGTCCGGGAGCCATATGCGCTGGCGGGCGACGTTTCCACGGCGCAGGGCCTTGAGGGCCGCGGCGGCTGGAGTCTGTATACGGGCGCGGCGGGCTGGTATTACCGGACTGTGGTCGAGGAGCTTCTGGGGCTGCGGCTGCGCAGCGGGACGATCGAATTTGAGCCGCACCTTCCCTCCTGCTGGCATGGATACAGCGCGACGCTCACGCTCGACGGGGCCGTGATTGCCATCACCGTGTCGGATACCGCATCGCCGGGCCTCATGGTGGATGGAAGAGCGGCCACGCATTTTGTGCCGGACGGGCGCGAACACCGGCTTGTATATGGGATAGATGCGCATTCGTCATGAAATTTTAACTTTTATTTTCCCTTTGTCCGTCCTTTTTGACTGGAAGCGGGAGAGGAGGTGTGCTATAATAACCTCTGAAACGCGCACAAAATCGAAGATTTCGGTGTTTCAGAGAACCTTGAAATATCATTGGTAGGCTCGAAAGCGCACCTCTTGCGGCTGATACCACATAGTTAGCCTTTGGCAAAATGAAATTGTGTTATAATCAAAAATAATCGTGTCCGAGTTGATCTGCCACTCCGGCGGCAGGAAACGGTTTTGCGTGTCTCAGACGGTAAAAAGGCACGGCGTTCGGCGCCGTCGAAGCGCACAACCCTTTGGATTCGACGAAAGGATGATCCGACGGATGAATGATTTTGTGGAATTTACTCCCCTTGCGTCCGGCGCACGCCTCTGCGCGGTGCGTACTGGTCAGTTTAAAACCTGCCGCATCTCTGTTTCAATCGCTGCGCCGCTGCGCAGGGAGACGGCCGCGGCGAATGCGATACTGCCCTTTTTGCTGCACCGCTGCTGCGAAAAATATCCGGACTTCTCAACAATGAACGAGAAGCTCGCGGAGGCTTATGGCGCTCGCGTGTCTGCCGGTGTGGAGAAGGTGGGAGAGGCGCAGGTGATGCGCATCAGCCTTACCTGTATTGGCGACCGTTTCGCCTTTGACGGCGGCGAAGTCGTCGGCAGCTGCGTCAAGCTATTATGTGAGCTTTTATTCCATCCGCATGTGAAAAACGGGGCGTTTTTTGCACAGGATGTGGACCGGGAAAAGCGGCTGCTGCTCGAGCGCATTGAAAACGAGCGCAACGATAAGCGCACCTATGCGCTCAGGCGCTGCGAAGCGCTCATGTGTGAAAACGAAGCGTATGGGATCAACCGCTACGGCACGCCTGAGGATGTGGAGCGCCTGACGCCGCAGGGGCTGTACCAGGCATGGCAGGCGCTTGTGTCGAACGGGCGGATGCAGTTCAATCTCGTTGGCGACGCCGATGTGCGGAAAACCGCACAGCTGCTGCAAAAGGAACTGTCCGTCATTGAGAGAAAGGGCTGTTCCCCAGACGCTTTCCAGACGCAGATCATCCCGCGCGCGGGCAAAACGCGGCGGATCGAAGAGCACCTTCCCGTCCAGCAGGGCAAACTCGTGCTGGGCTACCGGATGGGATATGAAAAGATGCCGGAGGATATCTCCGCGGCCTCTGTGATGGTCAATGTCTTCGGCGGAAGCCCACAGTCGCTTCTCTTTCAAAATGTGCGGGAAAAGCTGAGCCTTTGTTACTACTGCTCCTCCCGCCTGTTCCGTCAGAAGGGCGTGATGATGGTGCAGAGCGGCGTGGAATTTGACAATGCCGAGCGCGCGATTACGGAGATCGGCAGGCAACTCGATGCCGTGCGCGCAGGCGATTTCACGCAGGATGATTTCGATGCGTCTGTCAAGAGCCTGGCGGACGACTATGAGCGTATCGGTGGCACGCCGGAGGAGCTGGACGACTGGTATGCCTTTCGCCTGCTGGAGGACGAGCCTGCCGCCCCCCAGGCGCTTGCCCAACAGATCCGCAGGGTTACGCAAGAACAGGCAGTTGAGGCGGCAAAGCGCGTAACGCTCGATACCATCTATGTCCTTTTGGGAGAGGAGGAAACCGCATGAGCCTGCCAGTCAAAGAAATCCATTCCGAGCTGCTCAGAGACAGCTATTATGAAATCGAACATCCGTCGGGGCTCACGATTCTCGTGATGCCCAAGGAGGGTTATTCCTCCGCCTATGCGCTGTTCGGCACGAAGTACGGCTCGATCGACACGCGCTTCAAGCGCAGCGACGAGGCCGATTTCATTGAGGTGCCGGAGGGAATCGCGCACTTTCTGGAGCACAAGCTCTTTGAAAGCGAGGATCTCGACGCATTTGCACGCTATGCGAAGACGGGCGCATCCGCCAATGCTTACACATCGTTTGAACGCACCTGCTACCTTTTTTCCTGTGCGGGCAATTTCAAGGCATCGCTGGAGATCCTTCTGGACTTTGTGCAGTCGCCATATTTCACGGAGCAGACCGTGCAGAAGGAGCAGGGCATTATCGGGCAGGAAATCCGGATGTATCAGGACGAGCCGAACTGGCAAGTCATGTTCAACTGCCTGCGCGCGCTCTATCAGGTGCATCCCGTGCGCATTGATATCGCGGGGACCATTGATTCGATTTCGCAGATCACGGCCGACCTTTTGTATCGCTGCTACCACACGTTTTACAACCTGAATAATATGGCGCTCGCCGTCGCGGGCAACGTGACCGTTGACGAAGTGCTCGAGGTGGCGGACCGTATCCTCAAAAAGGCGCCGGAGCTCGCTATTGAGCGCAATTTCCCGGACGAGCCGGCGGAGGTTGTGCAGCCTTATATTGAGGAAAAGCTCGATGTGGCCGCGCCGCTGTTCATGCTCGGCTTCAAGGAGACCTACGATACGCCGGAGCGCCCCCTGCGCGAACAGCTCCAAACGAATATCCTGCTTGAAATGCTTGCCGGGAATACGTCTCCGCTTTACCGCAGGCTTTTTGACGAAGGGCTAATTAATACGCAGTTCGGCGCGGAGTATTTTCAAGGCTACGGTTTTGCGAGCGTCCTGTTTTCTGGGGAGTCAAAGGATCCGCAGAAGGTGGCGGATGCCATTCAGGCGGAAATCGAGCGTGTGCGCCGCGAAGGGCTTGATCCGGCTGCTTTTGAACGCGCGCGCCGCAAGCTCTATGGCCGCTTCGTCATGGCGTTCAACGACATCGAGGAGCTTGCCAATGAGATGATCGCCGCTGAGTTCCGCGGCGGCAGCCTGTTTGACGAGGCTCAGCTTCTGCGCGAAATCGCGCTCGATGAAATTACCGCGCGGCTGGAGACGACGCTGCGGAGGGAATACAGCGCGCTTTCCGTTGTTAAAGCATAGCTTGCCCAACAGGATACTGATCACGGCCGCGAGGGCGGCCTTACATAAATCATTTTTTCTTTTCTGTAGAAAGATTTACAATTCCAACACGGACCCATTAGAATGAAATCATAAAGGAGAGCTTGCCATGCATGACTTCACAGTGGTGGAGTTCCCGAAGCTGGGATGGAGCTTCAATGTTCCTTCCATTCTCGCGGACTTCACGATCCCCGGCATCAACCTGCACCTGACCATCCATTGGTACGGCGTAATTATTGCCTTTGGCTTTTTGCTTGCCGTCCTGTTCGGCGGCCGGATGGCATATAAATGGAAGATGAGCCTTGACAAGATGTTGGATGTTTTGATCTTCGGCACCTTCGGCGGCATCATCGGCGCAAGGCTTTATTATGTCGCCTTCGAATGGGAGCAGTATAAGGATCAT
>DAWDUP010000073.1:8891-10622 GCA_052346825.1 Candidatus Fimivicinus sp.
CATCTTGCAGACATCTTCAAAATCTGGGAAGGCGGCATGGCGATCTACGGCGGCATTATCGGCGGCCTTCTGGCTGCCTGGGCGGTGTGCCATTTCAACAAGCTCAATTTCCGCAACCTTCTGGATATCGGCGCGATGAGCCTGCTGCTCGCGCAGGGCATTGGGCGCTGGGGAAATTACATGAATCAGGAGGCCTTCGGCTGCAATACGGATCTCCCCTGGGGCATGACGAGCAGTAAGGTCGTCTCCTATCTCACAGCGCATCAGGCGGACTTTGCGGCGAACGGAATTACGGTCGACCCGACGCAGCCGGTGCATCCAACCTTTTTGTATGAATCCATCTGGTGTATTCTCGGCTTTTTCGTGCTGTATCTCATCTGCCGGAAATTCCGGAAGTTCAGCGGCCAGATCATCCTATGCTACGGCGTATGGTACGGCCTGGAGCGCATGGTGGTCGAAGGCCTGCGCACAGACAGCCTCTATATCCCCGGCACAAGCCTGCGGGTTTCGCAGCTGCTGTCCGGCGCGCTGGTCGTGGTGTGCGGCGTGCTGCTCGTCTATTTCCTTATCCGGGCAAAGAAGAATCCCCAGCCGATCGAGGGCGTTGATTATTATATCGACAATGGCGGCAAGCGGATCGAACTGGTCAACGGAAAGCCGGTTCCTTCCGATGATTCGGGAGAGAAGGAAGCTGCTCCGGCATCGGTTGCGCAGGCGGAAGCTCCGGCTGGCGAGAACATCCCGGAGAAAGAGGAAGAAAAGGAGGCGGACAGCAATGGCGATCAGAATTGACGGAAAAAAGGTTTCCGCGCAGGTGCGCGCGCGCGTTGCAGATGAGGTGGGTGCGCTGCGGGAGAAGGGGATCGTCCCGGGGCTTGCGGTGATCATTGTGGGCGATGATCCGGCTTCCCGCGTCTATGTCAATAATAAGAAGAAGGCCTGCGCAGAGGTTGGCATCTATTCCGAGGAGTTTGCGCTCCCGGCGGATACGACGCAGCTGCAATTGATGGCGCTCGTGCATCAGCTCAACACCCGCAAGGATATTAGCGGCATCCTCTGCCAGCTGCCACTGCCTGCGCATCTGGATGAAAAGCAGGTGATCGAGGCCATTTCGCCGGAGAAGGATGTGGACGCGTTCCACCCCTCGAATGTGGGGCGTATTATGATTGGGGACTATCAGTTCCTGCCCTGCACGCCTGCAGGCGTGATGGAGCTGCTGCACAGCGCGGGCATCTCCCCTGAGGGAAAGGAATGCGTGGTCATCGGGCGCAGCAATATCGTGGGTAAGCCCATGGCGATGCTCCTGCTGCACGAAAACGGGACGGTCACAGTCTGCCATTCCCGCACGAAGGATCTCAGGGAGGTCTGCCGCAGAGCGGATATCCTGGTCGCCGCCGTGGGAAAAGCGAAATTTGTCACGGAAGATATGGTAAAGCCGGGCGCGGCGGTGATCGACGTCGGAATGAACCGGGATGAAGCCGGCAAGCTCTGCGGAGATGTGGATTTCGACGCGGTCGAGCCCGTTGCCGGCGCGATTACGCCTGTCCCGGGCGGCGTAGGGCCGATGACGATCGCCATGCTCATGCAGAACACCCTGATGGCCGCAAAGTTGCAAAACGGCCTTTCAGACTGATTTTTATTTAGGAGGAATTTTTATGGATATGAACAAAAAACTTTACAGAAGCCGCAATGACAAGATGATTTCAGGCGTGTGCGCCGGAATTGCCAATT
>DAWDUP010000074.1:0-1864 GCA_052346825.1 Candidatus Fimivicinus sp.
AAGTGTAGTTGACAATGACACATCTGCTATTATTCGGCATGAAAGAGAGATAGGAAAGTTTTTTCATAAAGATTTACACAGATTTAAGCCCGATATTCTGATGACTGGCAGTAAACAAGACGAATTTGCCAGTAGTGTTTCGCCCACTTATTTTAAAAAGGTCTATGGAGAAATGCTTAAAAAAATTGGGCATGGAAAGATGTATTTGTTCGATACAGGTGGACACCCTGCCATGCTCACAAATCAGGATGATTTTTACAGTTTAAGCATGTGTTTTTTCAAACAGAAATAAAATAAATAACCGCTACTCTCACAGTAGCACCACCGAGCAGGAAATCCGAAAAGGACTTCCTGCTTTTCTTTTCCCCCAAAACCTGCTTACATTGCTCACCTGCAGCAGTTCTCAGATTTTTGCCCTCCGCTCGATTTCTTCCAAAGTACGTTTCTTTCTTGTCATAATATGAACCTCCGTCGTGGTGCTTCTATTCTACACCACAACGGAGGTTTACACAAAGTTTGGGATGGCTCATAAAAGAATTAAGAAAGGCTTGCATTAGTGCCTCCACTTCGGCCTTCAGCAGGCCGCTCCTTGTGTTTCCGCCACGACAAAAGCGCCGCCGAGGGAAACGAAGACCACTTAACAAAAATATTACGCATCCTCTTGACTCTTACGCTACGTCATAGTATATGATAAAGAAAAGTCAGAAAGGATGAAGTGATATGAAAGTAACGTCTGTTCGTTCAGATGGTGTTTATGCAAAAATTTTGGAAGCGCCATTTGACAAGAAAAACGACATTTATCGGTATGAACTAATGATGCCCTTTGAAAAAAAGTGGGCTTGCTATAGTGTGCCGATGAAAGCGGCTACACCCAACGGCTATGATGTCATCATGGCAAGCGGTATGCTCGGTCATATTGCTCCGACGAAAGTGGATGAAACACAGCGGGAAAATATTGAGCGCATTTCTTCCGATGTGCTTTGGTCAGCCTGCGAGCAATCAATCAAAAAATCGTTAGACTGCTTCACGGCAAGTGGAGTTGAGCTGCCTGTTCAAGAGTATCTGTTTACCATTTTATTAGCCAATGCTGAAAGCCCGTATATTTCTATGAATGAGGGGTATTGTGGAGACGGTGGTATTCCCGGCTATATTTTTTCTTGGCTCGTACCCAATGAATATACCTTAGAGCATCTTCCCGTTGCTCTTGCTCACGAAACCAATCATAATGTGCGTTTTCAGTTTATCAAATGGAAAAATGACATTACTCTCGGAGAGATGATGGTCAGTGAGGGGCTTGCAGAAAACTTTGCCATCTATTTATACGGCGAAGATAAGGCGGGGCCATGGGTTACAAAAACTGACCTAGAAACTCTGAATGAATATATCAAACCGATTATTCACGATGGGCTGAAAGTACAAGGGCTTGAAAATCTCAACGCTTATTTGTATGGCGATGAAATGGCTGCTCTGCAAAACTATCCCCCTGTAGGCTTACCTTATTGTGCAGGCTACGCCTGTGGCTACCATTTAGTGAAACATTATTTGAAGAAAACAGGAAAAAGTATTGTGGAAGCGACTTTGTTGCCTGCCAGTGAGATTTTAGAAGCAGCAGAGGATTTTTGGAATGAGTGAAAAACCGATAACAGTACACGAGGTGGCCAACCTGACAGGGATAACGGTAAGGGCGCTCCATTACTATGATGAGATTGGTCTTTTAAAACCCACCATTGTAACGGAAGCAAAGTACCGTTTATATACGGAAGCTGATTTATGCCGGTTGCAGGAAATTTTATTTTTCCGAGAAGTCGGCTTTGCCCTGAAAGAGATTAAGCGCTTGCTTGACTCGCCCAACTACAATCGTACA
>DAWDUP010000074.1:1874-6686 GCA_052346825.1 Candidatus Fimivicinus sp.
TTCTGCAAAAGCTCGAAAAATTCAAAATGAACAGATGGAAGCTTTTTACACGATGGCGCAAGGTCTTTTTGAAAAACTGGCGATGTATCAAGATAAATCTCCAGGTTGCCCAGATGTTCAGCAGATCGTGCGGGAGTGGCAACTCTATCTCTCGGAGCATTTTTATCAATGCGACAAGCAGATGCTTTCCTATCTGGGTAATTTATATGTTACTGATGAGAGGTTTTCGAACTTTATCAACCGATTTGGTCATGGAGATTTAGCTTCCTTTTTTCATAAGGCTATTGAAGTATTTACAAAAGGTTAGCATATCGAATCCATTGAGAATAGGAGTCGGTCTGCCGTGTATAGACTGGCGTCTATATTGCAGACCATATGCCGGAATAATGCCGACCGTGCCGGAGGTCAAGAGTCTGCGCTCCGCCCTTGATATCCGCCCCGCCAGTGTTAGGTTGTAGACAAGGCGGAAACGGTCTACGCCGCTGCCGCCCAAAAATAGTCACTCTGTTTTCCACCACTCTACGGTGTTTAAACAGAATTTGGGACAGCCCCTCTTTTATCCTTGTTTTCATAATCGATAGCGGTAGAAGAAATGTTTGCTGTTGCATTTTGGGCACTGAGTCTGGTATGATTCTCCATGAGGACTCGTCTTTTTTTGGAAGGTACTGTGTTTTGCGGTGATACCATTGTACCAGAAGAACTGGCAGGGCCCCCAACTTTTATATCACTTTACCATTCGTGTAATTCGTGAGGGAGGTTTTTGCATGAAGATGGGCAAGCGAATTTTTTCAACCGGACTAATATTTACGCTCATTGCCGCACTGCTGTCATCCTGTGCCTCCTCCGGCACGGCGAAGCTGACAATCGACCCCACAGTGCGCCATCAGACGCTGGAGGGCTTCGGAGTGAGCAGCGCATGGTGGAGCCAGGATGTGGGCGGCTGGACGGAGAAGGATGCAAACGGCGTGCCGGTACGGGAAGCCATCATGGAGCTGTTGTATGGGAAAACAGGGCTTGGCCTGCAGGTTTACCGCTATAATCTGGGCGCTGGCACCGGCACGGGCGAAAAGGCGGGGAAGTTCAACGACCCGTGGCGTTCCGGGCAGAGCTTCATCAACGATGAGGGGGAGATCGATTATACCCTTGATGCAAACGCGCTTTGGTGCATGAACCGGGCGCTGGAGCTGGGCGCAAAAGAGGTCGTTTTCTTCTGCAACAGCGCGCCGGACTCCATGACCATCAATGGCAAGCCGCACAGCGACAAGCAGAAGAAAAAGGTGACGAATCTCGCGCCGGAGAACGATCAGGCGTTTGCCGATTATGTGCTGGACGCCGTAGAGCACTTCCGCCAGCAGGGCGTGCCGATCACCACGGTTTCCCCCATCAACGAGCCTCAGTGGACCTGGCAGGGCGGTCAGGAGGGCTGCCATTTTGAGCCGGACGAGATGGTCGCACTCTACAAAGTGTTTTACACAGAGATGGAAAAGCGCGGGCTGGCGGGCGATATAACGCTTGGCATGTTTGAATCCGGCCAGTGGGGCGGGAGCAAATTCAAAAAGTGGTTCGAAGCGATCATGGAGGATGAAACCCTCAGCAAGGTGATAACCACGATTGAGGGCCATTCCTACAACAGCTCTGCCAGCGAAAAAGCGCGCACCGCCCGCTGGCTCGATAAAAACTACCCGACTCTCAAGCGCAGCTGCACCGAATGGACGGAGATGGAGGATCTCGGCCGCGACGTGGGGATGGATTCCGCCGTGGTGATGGCGGATATGATCTGCACGGATCTGGCCGTGCTTGATGCGGTCCACTGGAGCTACTGGCTGACGGTATCCTGCTACGATTGGCGGGATGGCCTGCTGTATGTGGATCTGGACGAACATACCTATACCGTGACCAAGCGGCTGTATGAATATGGAAATTTCACGAAATTTATCAAGCCCGGCGCCGTGCGTGTGGAGACGGAGCTCAGGGGCAAGGGGCTCAACGCCGTTTCCTTCGATGTGGATGGAAAACTGGTGACGGTCATCGGCAACAGCGCCGGTGAGGAAAAAACGCTAGCGCTTCACGCCAAAGGCTACCAAACGGCTGAAATACACCTGACAGACGGTACGCATGACCTGGAGCAGGTCCCCATTGAAAGCTATGTGTCGGGCGGGCAGGCAAAGCTCCCGGCGAAGAGCGTTATAACCCTGGTGATGAAGCCGGCATCATACGAAGCGGTACCCGGTATGCCCGGAGGTGACGCGATCTGAAAAAAATAAAAATTGAGGCTTGGGCCGATCCGTCCGTTCCTGTGCTGCAACAGCTTTCAGCTGCCTTGCACAATCTGTAACCAGCTGTAAGCCTGTAATCTACCGGCAGGCCGAGGCAGCGAGCTCCACAGTCTATCTGTGTGCGCTGCCTCGGCCTCCTGTTTTGATCATTTTAGCTGTAATGAAAAAATTTTTTGCCTTGGCCACCATGCACTTTCCCCATGCGGACGAAATCAATTTTGGCCCGGATGGCGTTTGTCCGGGAGCCGATTCGCTCAACCGGCAGGTGGAAAGAAGCATTTTTGAGGCCTTTGCACCTGGCAGTGCCGTTGTGAATGAATTTGCCGGTGGCCGGCTTTGGCGGCCGCCCGTCAACAGAGAGCACCGTCTCCTGCAGACCGGTCTGGATGCGCAGGACAAGCCGCTGCTTTACCGGCAGCTCACAGGGGAATTCGTATTCATAGCCTTCCCGCGTAAAGCCCAGCTTCCCGGAGGCTGTAATCCGGATATTGCAGGTGCCGTAGGGCGCATCGCTTTCAAAGAGAATCTCTCCGGGAATAATCTCGTCAAAAATAATTCCGCATTCCAGAAAGGAACCCATCTCAAGCTGTGAAAGCGGCGTTGTCACAAAACTTTCCCCACCGCGCAGCAAAAGCCCGGAGGAGAGGCCTGCGTTGACCGTATTGAAAAGATCACGGCCATTGCCTGAGTAATCCTTTTTCAGCTGTGCAGATTGTGCAGAGTCAAAGCGGTATTCGGCAAACAGACCGTTGACCGATTTTTTACGGCGCAGGGGATTGGTACAGGGCGCAAAGGCTATGGTTTCGGCAAGCCGGTCAATTTCTTTTGCACTGCCCTTTTCCCGCCCGTTGGCCCAAGTCTTCTCCGAGAGCAGGGGCAGTGCGTCAAAAAAGCGGAGGAAGAGATCTGTTTCGGTCAGCCCCGACGCCTTTTTATCAATATTGTCATTCCAGAGAGCGTAAGCCGCGCCGAGCATCTGGGGATCTCCGGCGGGCAGGGCCTTGTATTTCCCGCTTTTGCGGCGAACCTTACGCGGATCAAATTTTTGATAGACTGCCTTTTTGTTGAGCAGATCCGCATAGCTTCCCTTATTGCCTCTGCCGTTGGGGACCATGTAGAGCAGATGGTCGATCGTATTGATCAGCTGATAGCCCATTTCATACATTTCCATGCCGTCCGCCCAGCTGCAGGCCCAGAGGTTCATTTGCACATTTTCCGCGGCCTCCGGCAGGATCGGCGTAGCGGGATCATCCTTGATCCACGTAAGCCCTCCCCACAGGCGTACAGGATTGGTTTTCTTTAAATATGGGACCAGCTCGTTGACGAATCGGCGGTATGCGCCGTAGTCCGAGAGGAATTCATCTGCACCGATATGTACCGTCGTCTCCGGCCCAAAGACGGGCTGTTCTCCGCCGGTATAGTCGTCAAAGATATGCTTGATGAATTCGACCGTCTCCGGGCGGCTGACATCCAGATGATCGGTCAGGGGGCGATCCTTTTGGAGAGGGGATGTTTTGTTCCTGACCATATACTCTGGAAAAACCTTGGCAAAGGAGAGAGCATGCGCAGGGACGTCGATCTCGGGGACGATGTGCACATGGTACCGCTGTGAGGTTTCGTCCATGAAAGACTTAAATTCCGCCTTTGTGTAGGAATAATCCTTTGCAGTCGCGGTTTCGCCTTTTTCATTTTGCAGGCCGGATTCGAGCCGCATGGCCTCATATGCCTCGAAGCTGTCCGTTTCCTCGCCGCGGGTGTTATAATCCTCGAGCCAAATATAATTGTCGTTCAGATGGAGCTGAAGGTCGTTCATCTTGTACCAGGCCATATTTTTAGCGATATCGCGCAACGTCTCCAGAGAAAAGGGCCGCCGGCCGACATCGAGCATAAAGCCGCGAACCGGATACTTGGGGTAATCCCGGATCTCCCCGCGCGGCATGCGCCGCTCCCCGCCGCTTTGCCGCAGAATCTGCAGGATGGTTCTGGTGGCCCAATAAATGCCGTCGGGATGCGAGGCGGAAACCAGCACCGTTTCGCCGATTTCCATGCGGTAGCCCTCCTGGCCGAGAAACGCCTCTCTTTCCTCCAGAGTCAGATAAAAATCACCGCCCTTGGGCGTATCCGTATAGCGGATGGGAAGCTCCACTCCTACGACATCCTGATAATCCTGCTGAAATTCCTCTGCCACGGCGGACAGATCGTCCTTTACAGCGGGGGAGACGGCGATTGCCGTCGCCTCGGAAGGAGTAAACCAGCCGCTGTCGGCGCTGTGCCACTGCGCAAGCTCCGGGATGACGGTGGGCTTTTTGTGCGCTGGCTTTGAATGGTAAATGCCAGGAATCCGGACTGGATAGTCGCCGGTGACGGTCTCCTTCCCTGTGGAGGGATCGGTTATCCGAAAGGACAGCAGAACCTTCTGCTCCGTGAGAGGCGGATAAACCTCCAGATCCTTTCCAACGATCTGCGGAATATCTGCTCCGTTGAGCGCAAGGCGGTAAGCGTCCGGCGCCGAGAACTTGATTCGCCTTTCGGCAGC
>DAWDUP010000074.1:6696-10605 GCA_052346825.1 Candidatus Fimivicinus sp.
CAAACGGTCTGCTGGATATACGGGATTTCTTTCTACACATGGCTTTACCCCCAATCTGGTTCTTGTCTTGGTCAATATAGCATGGTTACGGATAAAACGCAACTGCTTTTGTGTCGATCTCCGATCGAATTGTGCAGGCCTTGCGCAAAAGAAGCGCGCTGCAAAATGTGCCAGTTTTACATTCTGCAACGCGCCCTATTTGATCATTTGGATTTTGGAACAATCCTGGTTTTCATGAATCCGCGTGGTGCAAACGCTCGGTTACGCTCTCTTTCGCCGTTGCGCGAAAAACGAGGGCAGGGACGATGAGGCACACGGCGCAGAGAACCGCGATCAGCGCCTCATCCTTCATATTGGGCTCTGAACCATAATGTTTTTTCAGGCTTTTGGTCATTACGATGGCCATAGGGGTTCCTCCGTTTTTTACGCACAGGTGTGCATTTCTCTTACAAATTTGCAACGAACAAAAAGAAAACGAAAAAGGCTTTGGTTTGGGCCGCTCCTGTGTTAAAATGATTTTGATATTTAGCCTTAAGAATCGCACGGATGGAGGAAATATTATGCCGGATGCTTTTTCGCGCGAGCGAATGCTCTTGGGAGAGGAGGCCGTTGAACGGCTGCAGAAAAGCCATGTCATCGTGTTCGGCCTGGGCGGCGTGGGCTCCTTCGCCGTGGAGGCGCTCGCCCGCGCTGGAATCGGAGAGTTGACGCTCGTGGATTACGATACCGTATCCCTGACCAACCTCAACCGCCAGCTCTATGCCCTGCATTCGACGATGGGCAGGTGGAAGGCGGAGGTTGCCTGCGAGCGGGTGCGGGATATCAACCCGGACTGCCGCGTCCATGTAATTCCGGAATTTTACCTGCCGGAGCATGCGGAGCGTTTTTGGGGGGCGCGTTATGATTACATCGTGGATGCAATCGACACCGTCAGCGCGAAAATTGACCTTGCCTGCCGCGCGCAGGAGCTGGAAATTCCGATCATCGCCAGCATGGGCACGGGTAATAAGCTAGATCCGTCCCGGTTTGAGGTGGCGGACATTTACGATACACAGGTGTGCCCGCTGTGCCGTGTGATGCGTAGGGAGTTAAAAAGGCGGGGCGTCAAGAAGCTAAAAGTGGTTTATTCCCGCGAGGAGCCTCGCAAACCCGCCCCCTGTGAGGGGGAGACGGGAAAACGTGCCGTGCCGGGCAGTATCTCTTTTGTGCCGCCTACAGCGGGCCTTCTGCTCGCAGGAGAGGCGATCCGGGCGCTCAGCGGGATCTGAATGCGTTTGCCTGAAACTGGTATATTGAAAAAGCCGCCGGATACACTAAATCCGGCGGCACTTTTTCCGGGGGAAGGAGTGCGCGAACAAAACCCGGCTTAGCCGGGTGAAAAGGAGTGTTTCCTATGAGTTCCTGCGCAATGGGCGCGTTCCCGGAGAAGATCCGCGTCGTCCAGTACGGCTGCGGAAAAATGGCGAAGGTATTAATCCGGTATCTGACGGAAAAGGGAGCGGAAATCGTCGGCGCGATCGATACGAATCCGGAGGTTGTCGGCATGGATATCGGCGATTTCGCAGGCCTTGGCCATCGGACGGGCATCGTCATCAGCGACGACGCGGACAAAGTGCTCGACAGCTGCGACGCGGAGGTCGCGATCCTGACGCTGTTCAGCTTTATGACGGATATGGAGCCGTTTTTTGAGAAGTGTGCGCAGCGGGGCATCAACGCGATCTCCACCTGCGAAGAAGCATTTTACCCTTGGACGACCGCGCCGGGCATCACAAACCGGCTCGACCGCCTTGCAAAGCATCACGGTTGCACGCTGGCCGGCACGGGCATGCAGGATATCTTCTGGTGCAATCTTCTCAGCGTCCTCGCGGGCGGCTGCCACCGGATCGATCGCATGGAAGGAATCACGAGCTACAATGTGGAGGACTATGGTCTGGCGCTTGCCGAGGCGCACGGTGCGGGCTTTACCCGGGAGGACTTTGAGGAGACGATCGCGAGTGCGGACAGCCTGCCCGCTTATGTCTGGAATTCTAACGAGGCGCTCTGTTCCAAGATGGGCTGGACGATCCGCAGCATTTCTCAGAAGTGCATCCCCACCTTCCACAGGGACGATATCTATTCCAAAACGCTCGGCCGGACGATCCCAAAGGGCGACTGCACGGGGATGTCTGCCGTAGTGACCACGGAGACGATGCAGGGCGTGACCATCGTCACGCAGTGTGTAGGAAAAGTCTATGCGCCGGACGAGAGCGACTTAAACGATTGGAAGATTTTTGGCGAGCCGGACGTCGACTGCTCGATCCGGCATCCCGCAACGGTGGAGCACACCTGCGCAACAGTCGTTAACCGGATTCCGTGGCTCTTAAAAGCCCCGTCGGGATTTTACACGGTGGAGAAGATGCCGTATAACGAATATCTCACCTGGCCGATGCAGCTTTCTGTTTGAACGTAACCGTTCCCTTTGTGCCGAAAATGTGATATGCTTGTGACAAAGAAATTCAGAAGGCAGAGGGGGAGCGGCCTTATGGAACCAATCGGGCTTTATTTGCACATCCCGTTTTGCCGAGGGAAGTGTCCCTATTGTGATTTTTACTCCATGCGTGCGAATGCAGAGCGCATGGATACATATACGAAGGCATTGGAAGAAACATTGGAAGCCTGGGCGGCGCGCACGGGAAGGGCGGCGGACACATTCTATATTGGCGGCGGGACGCCGTCCCTGCTGGGTGGAAAACGGATTGCCTCCCTTGTGGATACTGCGCGGGCGCATTACGGATTGGCGGATGCGGAGATCACGGTAGAGTGCAATCCCTCTGACGCGGACGGGCGCTTATTTGAAATGCTGGCATGCGCAAGGGTTAACCGGATTTCGCTGGGACTTCAGTCCGCCGTGGACGAGGAGCGGAAAGCGCTGGGCCGCCGGGCGGGCGTAAAGGAGGCGGAGGAGTGCATCCGGCTTGCTAAGGCGGCGGGCATTACGAATCTTTCGCTCGACCTGATGATCGGCATTCCAGGGCAGACGGTGGACAGCCTGTGCCGTTCCATCGATTTTTGCGTGCAGGCCGGGGTGACGCATATCAGCGCATATCTTCTGAAAATTGAGGAAGGGACGGCGTTTGCCCAAAGGCAGGAGAAGCTTGCCCTACCGGATGAGGACGCGGTGTGCGATTTTTATGAGCAGGTATGCGAGTCGCTTTCTGAAACGGGCTTCCGGCAATATGAGATCTCGAACTTCGCGCAGCCCGGCTTTGAAAGCCGCCACAACTTGAAATATTGGAATGCGGAGGAATACCTGGGCCTCGGCGCGTCGGCGCACTCCTTTCTGACGGGGAAGCGCTTTTTCTATCCGCGCGATATCGACGCATTTCTCCGTGGGGAAGCACCTGTGCCGGATGGAGAGGGCGGCGGCTTCGAAGAATATGCAATGCTGCGCCTGCGCCTGACAGAGGGCCTGCGGAAGGATTTGCTCAGCAGGCGCTATGGGTGCGGCATCCCCGATGAAATGCGCAGGGCGGCACAGCGGCTTGCAGGCTACGGCCTGCTGGAGCAGGATGAGGGAGGAATCCGGTTGACCCGGAAGGGCTTTTTGCTCTCCAATGCGGTGATTGCAGAATTGCTGTACGATGCCGATGCTACGGATTAAATGGGGAGACGTTGGGGTTAGCGTGGACGGTTGGCCTTTCGTCAGCATTTACGCTGACGGAAGCAAAGCGTGAGAAGTGCATCGTGGTCATATTGACCAGTTACGCAACAGGTTCCTGTGAGAAAATAATGGTTCCACACAAATTACTTGCACTGCCAACTGCCTGCGGCTCAAAAAGCTTTCTGGAGGCCGAGGCAGCGTTCGCAGCAATTATCTGCGTGGCTCGTGAGGGGATTTTTGCCCCTGCCGCGCACGGCAGGGGCAAAAAC
>DAWDUP010000075.1:0-1869 GCA_052346825.1 Candidatus Fimivicinus sp.
TACGTATACCACTTCATCCGCCCGCTGTTTGATCGATTCATAGAGAAGCCTGTCCGCCTCCTTCCACCGTTCGGCCTGATTGCGGCACGGCAAAGCAAGAATCAGCTTCACCTGCGGGTGATACCGCCGCGCGTTCAAAACAGCCTGCGCCGCGAGCGTATCGAAGCCCAAGGCGCCGCCAGTGTAAAATATGGTCACGCCCTGCTTCAACAAGCCTTTAACAGCCTTCCGCAAACGCTTTTGCAGTTTGGGAAGATCATCTTTTGGGATTTTTCGATGGCCGGTAAAACAGCAAGATAAATTTTGAATACAAATCCCGCCTTTCGATGAAACTGAATAATTTGTAATTCCTCGCTCATCTTAACTCAAAAGAGTTAACCTTTTGCAAAATAAAAAGCTAACCTAAAGTTAACTCAATTTGGTTAGAAAGGCGATGATGCCGTTGCGTATTGGAGAGGCTGTAAAAGAACGGATTTTGGAACTCTGCGAAGAAAACAATTTCACAGTAAACTATTTAGCGACGATCAGTGGTGTACCACAATCCACGCTCAATAATATTGTCAATGGAAGAAATAATAGCACAACTGTCTCAACTCTCCAGAAACTCTGTGATGGTTTTCAAATATCAATTATCGACTTCTTTAACGTCCCATTATTTGAAAACATCGAACAAGAAATTAAATAAACCCAATTATATAAAATATTTACATGTTGTTTACGTAATATCATTATACTCTATTTGTTTTCATTTGTCAAATATTACGATACATGTATTTTTATATTGTTTCAAATTGCATTCATACTTATTAATTAAGGATGTGATATGCAATGTTTTCAGATAAAATAAAATATCTTCGTAAGTCGACGGGGATTGACCAAACCACTCTTGGTAAAAAACTAGGGGTCTCAAAACAATGCATTAGCAACTGGGAAAATGGAAATATCCTTCCCTCCGTTGATATGCTTTGTAAAATTTTAGATTTCTTCCATGTCAGCGCTGATTACATCCTAGATCGGGAAGATAAGGAAGTTTTGGATGGTGTTTATCTGGATATCATGGGTCTGAGCGAACAAGAACAAAAACATATACAAATGATTGTAGATGATTTGAGAAACAAATCATAAAAAAGCCGGACGGATTTTTCCGCCCGACTACATTTTTTCAATTGACAGGTATTGACAAACGCTAATTCTAACAATATAATAAAAATGAACGATGGCACTACCCCTTTTGGCGGTTAGCGTCCGATCATTGCAAGACTAACTGCAACCGTGGACTGGGGCAGCTAGTCTTTTTTTATTGCGACGATGAGCAATAACGTCATGATTAATATGACTACTATGTACTCCATTCGCATCACCTCCCTCCTTTTCATTAAAGAATGAAAGGAGAAAGGACGCTAACTGCCTACCGCTTGGGTAATGCCATCGGTGGCTCTCGCCACGTGTCAATTATATATTGATAATCCTGATCAGTCAATATTTTACATAACACTTTTGCAGAAAAAGATCGAGGCATAGCGATTTCCCGCATTCGCATCAATTTTTTATCTGACAGGTATTGACAAACGTCAATCTCAACAATATAATAAAGATGAACGATGGCACTACCCCTTTTGGCGGTTAGCGTCCGATCATTGCAAGACTAACTGCAACCGTGGACTGGGGCAGCTAGTCTTTTTTTATTGCGACGATGAGCAATAACGTCATGATTAATATGACTACTATGTACTCCATTCGCATCACCTCCCTCCTTTTCATTAAAGAATGAAAGGAGAAAGGACGCTAACTGCCTACCGCTTGGGTAATGCCATCGGTGGCTCTCGCCACGTGTCAATTATATATTGATAATCCTGATCAGTCAATATT
>DAWDUP010000075.1:1969-10551 GCA_052346825.1 Candidatus Fimivicinus sp.
GGTATTGACAAACGTCAATCTCAACAATATAATAAAGATGAACGATGGCACTACCGTTTCGGCGGTTAGCGTCCTCAACTGATTAGACTAGCTGCACGAGTTGACGACAGGGGCAGCTAGTCGTTTTTTATTGCAATAATGAGTAACAAGATCAATACTAAAATAATGATGATGTACTCCATCCGCATCACCTCCTTCCTGCGCAAAACAAATACGCAAGAAGAGAGGACGCTAACTGCCTACCGCTTGGGTAGTGCCACCGGTGGCTCTCGCCACGTGTCAATTATATATTGATAATCCTGATCAGTCAATATTTTACAGTATCTTTTGTCGAAATAACTCCGTATTCTCTAAAAATCTATCCGCTGGCCGTGCTTCCCAAAGAGCGCGGCCGGCCTTTTTTATTTCCGCCGGGCCTCCGTCCATTCTAATCCGCCGAAAATCCCGCAAATCTTTAAAAAAATCCCGCCGAAACATTGCTTTTTCCGCGCAAACATGTGAAAATAGAAAGAAACAGTTTTTGTTTAAAGGAGAGGACACGATGGCGCTGCTCACGCAAAGCATCAAGGGCACGCAGGATACGCTGCCCGCAGAGAGCTATAAAAATCAATATCTAGAGCAATCCATGCTCGAAATCGCCCGGAATTTCGGCTACCATGAAATCCGCACACCGGTTTTCGAGTACACAGAGCTGTTCCAGCGCTCCGTCGGCGATACCACCGACGTAGTACAGAAAGAGATGTATACCTTCAATGACAAGGGCGGGCGATCCATCTCCCTGCGCCCAGAGGGGACGGCAGGCGCAGTGCGTGCCTTTCTGGAACACGGCTTGCACAATGAGGCCCTGCCGCAGAAGGTCTGCTATCTGACCTCCTGCTACCGCTATGAAAAGCCGCAGGCGGGCCGCCTGCGCGAATTCCACCAGTTCGGCGTGGAATGCCTCGGCGCGGCAGCCCCGGCGGCAGATGCGGAGATCATCTCCTTGGCATCCAATATCTTCGATTTCCTCGGCATCGAGCATCTGCATCTGGAGCTCAATTCCATCGGCTGCCCCACCTGCCGCGCGGAGTACCACAAGGCGCTGCATGATTATTTCACGGTGCGTCGGGATGAGCTATGCGAAACCTGCCGCGGAAGGCTCGAGCGCAATCCTATGCGCATTCTCGACTGCAAAAGCCCCATCTGCCAGGAGATCGCCAAGGGCGCGCCGCTGATGCTCGACTATCTCTGCAACGATTGCAAAGAGCATTTTGAGCACGTGAAAGCCTATCTTGACGTGATGGACATCGCCTACACCATCAATCCCCGCATCGTGCGCGGGCTCGATTATTACACCCGCACGGTCTTTGAATTCGTCTCCGATGAGATTGGCGCGCAGGGCACGGTCTGCGGCGGCGGGCGGTATGACGGCCTCGTGGAGGAGCTTGGCGGCCCGCACGTGCCCTCCCTCGGCTTTGCCATGGGACTTGAGCGGTTGATGCTCCTGATGGAAGCGCAGAAAACGCCCTTCCCGGAGGCCCCCAAATGCGATCTCTACATCGCCTCCATGGGGGAAAAGGCCACGGTTGAGGCGGTCAAAATCGTCGCCTCTATTCGGGAGGACGGTATGTCCGCGCAGTACGACCTCGCGGGCCGCTCCGTCAAGGCGCAGATGAAATACGCCAACAAGCTCGGCGCGCAATACACCATGGTACTCGGCGACAATGAGCTGGAAACTGGAAAAGCGATCCTCAAGAATATGGAGACGGGCGACACGCGTCAGGTGGAGCTTACCACCTTTGCGGAGGATTTCATGGGACTGGTCGTGCACGAGACGGCAAATCAGCTCGCTGATTTTCTAAACGATGAAAGCGCCGGCGACCTGCAGGCGCTCTTGGGAGGGAATCTATAATGGACACAATGACCGGACTCAAACGAACGAAT
Source organism: Candidatus Fimivicinus sp. (assembly GCA_052346825.1). Taxonomy (GTDB): domain Bacteria; phylum Bacillota; class Clostridia; order Oscillospirales; family Acutalibacteraceae; genus Fimivicinus. The sequence goes on from DAWDUP010000075.1 coordinate 3,893, forward strand.
TACTGCGGCGACCTGCGTATCCAGGACGCGGGAAAGGTTGTGACCGTGTGCGGCTGGGTGCAGCGCCAGCGCGATCTCGGCGCGCTGATCTTTGTAGACCTGCGCGACCGAACCGGCATCGTCCAGCTCGCCTTCGACGAGCAGACGGAAAAGGAAGTCTTCGACAAGGCGTTTACCGTGCGCGGCGAATATGTGCTCATGGCGAAGGGCACCGTCCGCGAACGCTCGAGCAAAAATAAAGACATCCCCACGGGCGAGATCGAAATCGCGGTGGATGACCTTCGCATATTGGCGCAGAGCGAAACGCCGCCCTTTGAGATCATCGAAAACTGCCCTACCTCGGAATTAACCCGGTTAAAATACCGCTATCTCGATCTGCGCCGCCCGGATTTGCAGCACAATATCCTCATGCGCCACAAGATTTCCAAGATCACGCGCGACTATTTTGATGAAAACGGCTTTATCGAAATTGAAACGCCGGTTCTCATCCGTTCTACACCGGAGGGCGCGCGCGACTTTCTCGTCCCCAGCCGCATCCATAACGGCACGTTTTATGCCCTGCCGCAATCCCCGCAGCTCTATAAGCAGCTCTCCATGGTGGCGGGCTTCGACCGCTATATGCAGATCGCCCGCTGCTTCCGGGACGAGGACCTGCGCGCAGACCGCCAGCCGGAATTTACGCAGATCGATGTGGAGATGTCCTTTGTCGATATGGAGGATGTGCTTGCCATCGGCGAGGGTTACATGAAGCGTGTATTCAAGGACGCGCTCGGCATAGACATTCCGCTTCCCCTGCCGCGGCTGACTTACCGGGAGGCCATGGACCGCTATGGCTCCGATAAGCCGGATACGCGCTTCGGGATGGAGTTTTATGACCTGACGGACATTGTGGAGGACTGCGGCTTTTCCGTCTTCTCCGGTGCTGTTGCCGGCGGCGGCACGGTGCGCGGCATCACGGCGAAGGACGCGGTTAAAACGCTCACCCGCAAGGAGATCGATAAACTCACGGAATTCGTCCGCGGCATCGGCGCGAAGGGCCTGGCCTGGATTCGCCTCACGCCGGACGGCGTAACCTCTTCCTTTGCCAAATTCATGACGGACGAGGAGATGCAGGCGATCCTCTCGCGTGCCGGTGCAGAAATCGGAGATGCAGTGCTCATCGTGGCGGATACAATGGCATCACACGTCCTCCCCACCCTCGGCGCACTGCGCAACGAAGTGGCGAAAAAGCTCGATATCATCCCGCAGGATCAATACAACCTCCTCTGGATCACGGAATTCCCCTTCTTCGAGTGGGATGAGGAGGCAGAAACGTTCGTCGCCATGCACCACCCCTTCACCGCGCCGATGGATGAATGCCTCGACTATCTGGAAACGGATAAGGCCAACGTGCGCGCAAAAGCATATGACCTTGTGCTCAACGGCATCGAGCTCTCCAGCGGCTCCATCCGCATTACCGACCCTGGCCTGCAAAAGCGTATTTTCACCCTGCTGGGCCTGAGCGACGAGGAGGCCAAGGAAAAATTCGGCTACCTCCTCGACGCTTTCCGCTTCGGCGCGCCGCCGCACGGCGGCTTCGGCATCGGCCTTGACCGGCTGATCATGCAGATGCTCCGCTGCGAAACGTTGCGGGATGTCGTCGCCTATCCAAAGGTGCAGAATGCGAGCGAACCGATGACAGAATGCCCGGCTATCGTGGACGACATCCAGCTCAAGGAGCTCGGCATCAGTCTGCTGAAAGCGGACGAATCATCAAGCCAAGAAGCATAGCGGGTTTGCCGATCAATCTGCTATTCCCATGCTTTCACTCCAACAGTAAGAAGGTTGTATGATGGCTTTGACGCCCTGTCCGAAATGTAAAAGAGAAATTTCCTCTACTGCGCCCACCTGCCCGCACTGCGGAGATGTCTTGCAGAAAAAACGCACCCTACTCGGCGACAAGCAACGAAACCGGCCGGTCGGCATGGTGTTTCTCCTCCTCGGCTTCGTGGCAGTCTTCGGCGGGCTGATTCTTGTGTTCACCTGGTCCCTGATGGGGCTTCTCGGCCTGCTGCTCATCATCGGCGGCTCCGCCCTGATGGCGACGGGCTATCTGCAGATGACCGGCTTCTTTGACGTGACCTGTCCGTATTGCGGCGCGCACGGAACGCTTTCGCCTCGTGCAATCGTGTTCAAATGCGCTCAATGCAAGCATACCAGCGTCCGCCGGAACGATTGTCTGGAGGAAACGGAATAAGCTGGCGTGAAGCTTTTATAGACGAACCCCAGGCACTCTGCTTGTGTTCACAGAGAACCTGGGGTTCCATTTTATGTACGCTTGGGTGTAGAGCTCAGTTTGCCTGCTTCAAAATACGCAGTTCTTCGCTATGAACCGTCACAACTCGTTCCAAGGTGCTCACCCTTGACCGGATGCCATCTAGTTCATGTTCCTCCGGTAAGCGCTTCACAATTCCCTGATGGCCTTCCGCAAGCAACTGCAATTGTTTGGGGATGTCATGTTCCAGCAATATCTCAAACCGGTCCATGCGCTGTTCCATGCCATCCATGCGCTGTTCTATGCCATCCATGCGCTGTTCTATGCCATCCATGCGCTGTTCCATGCCGCCCATGCGCTCGTTCAACGGTTCAATTTCTGCCTTGACGATTTCCTGGATCGCCTGCAATAGCATTTTCTCGTCCATGCCCTCACCTCACAGCCATTATACCCGTAGCTCTGCACAATTACAAGAGGTTTTAAGGGAAAATTTGTAATTAGAATTTTTATCCCCCTTAAATGTAATTATAAACCTTTTTTAAATCTATGTTGCATGTTTTTCAATCGCCGCGTCAATGAGCGCCATGCTTTTTTCCACAATTGGCAGATCGCTTTCTGACAAAGGAGTCAACGGCGCACGCACGCTGCCTACATTCACGCCCTTACGTTTCAAGATTTCCTTCATGACCGCGTAGAGGTTTGCACGGCAGGCGCACATCGTATAGATGATCTCGTCAACCGCATACTGAATCTCCCGCGCCTTTTCCAGCGCTCCCGCGCGCACAAGCGCGTCAGCTTTCAAAAACAGCTCCGGCATCACAGCGTAGGTTCCGCCGATTCCACCGTCCGCGCCCATGGCGCGTCCGCCGACGAACTGCTCGTCCGGACCGTTGAAGACGATAAAGTCCCTGCCGCCCTCGGCCTTGAACATCTGGATATCCTGCACCGGCATGGAGGAATTTTTCACCCCCACGACACGGTTGTTTTTGCGCATTTCGCGGAACAGCGGCATCGTCAATGCCACTCCCGCAAGCTGGGGGATATTATAGATGACAAAATCCGTATGGGGCGCCGCATTGGAGATCGTATTCCAATATTCCGCAATTGCATATTCCGGAAGATGAAAATAGATCGGCGGAATGCAGGCGATCGCGTCTACGCCCTGTGCCTCGGCATGGCGGGCAAGCTCCACGCTGTCGCGCGTATTGTTGCAGGCGACATGCGCGACCACCGTTACCTTGCCCTTGGCTTCCGCCATCACGTTTTCCAGCGTAATTTTCCGCTCCTGCACGCTCTGATAGATACATTCGCCGGATGAGCCGCAGACATAGAGCCCCTTTACCCCCTTGTCAATCAGATACCGGGCTAGCACGCGCGTACGTCCGGGACTGATCTCTCCTGCATCGTCGTAGCAGGCGTAAAACGCGGGGATGACACCCCTGTATTTGTCAAGACGATCCATTCTCATTGTACTTCCTTTCGTTTCCGGCCGAAAGCAAACGCCGGTTAAATCAATTGTTTCCCCGAAGAAAGGTCTTCACAGGAGATCTGTTCTATTATATAATTGAAGCGTTATAAATACAAGCCGCAAGCTGTAAGAAATTAGAAAGAAGATGTTTGTATGAAAGATTTATCCGTACTCGACCATGTGCGCGGCGGGCTCATCGTCTCCTGCCAGGCGCTGGAAAACGAGCCGCTGCACAGCTCTTTCATCATGTCCCGCATGGCGGTGGCTGCCGAGATGAGCGGTGCCGTCGGCATCCGCGCTAATACGGTGCCGGACATCACAGAAATCCGCAAAACCGTCCATCTGCCAATGATCGGCATCATCAAACAGGTCTATAGCGACAGCGACGTCTATATTACGCCCACGATGGCTGAGGTGGACGCGCTCGTTGAAACGGGCGTCGAAATCATCGCTATGGACGCGACCGACCGCCTGCGCACGGGGGCTAAGAGCCTCGATGAGATTTTCTCTGCCGTCCGCTTCAAATATCCGGACCAGCTCTTCATGGCGGACTGCTCCTGCTATGAGGAGGCGTTACATGCCGCGGAAATCGGCTTTGACTGCGTCGGCACCACGATGGCGGGCTATACGCCCTATACGAAGGGGACCCCCCTGCCGGCGCTCTCCTTCATCGAAAAAATCTCCAAAGCGGTCAAGGTACCAGTCATCGCGGAGGGCGGCATCCACTATCCGCAGCAGCTGCGCCAGGCCCTCGACGCGGGCGCGTTCTGTGCCGTTGTGGGCGGTGCGATCACCCGCCCGCAGGAAATCACCAGGCGATTTGTCGACGCCATCTGAGCCGTCATTTTCTCTCCGGAAAGGATCACATTTGTATGAATAACGCTAGCATCGCCGTCGTAGACATCGGCGGCACCAATATCAAATACGGCTTTCTCCCCGCCGGTGTGCAGACGCTGCAAGACGTGAACGAAGCGCCCACCAATGCGCATCTGGGCGGCGCGGCCCTGATGGAAACGGTCCAATCCCTATTGCGTACCCTTCCAGTTTTTGACCGCATCGGCGTGAGCACCTGCGGGCAGGTCGACCGCAAAACGGGTGGTATCCGTTATGCGACAGACAATGTGCCGTGTTACACAGGCACCCCGGTGCGCACCCTCCTAGAGGATGCCTTCGGTGTTCCCGTGGCTGTAGAGAACGATGTCAACGCCGCGGCGCTCGGAGAGGCGCATTTCGGCGCTGGACAGGGCTGTCAGAGCTTTTTATGCCTGACCTACGGCACCGGGATCGGCGGGGCGGCGATCCTGAACGGCGCGCTTTACACGGGATTTCACGGCACCGCGGGGGAATTCGGCCATATTGTTACGCATTCCGGCGGGCATCCATGCACCTGCGGCGGAAGGGGCTGTTATGAAACCTACGCCTCCACACGCGCGCTCACAAGATCGGCAGAAACACTGCTGGGCCATCCAGTCAATGGGCGGGAGCTCTTTGAACTGCTTGGCCGCGGCAATCGGGATGTGGCCAAGCTCATCGACTGTTGGATCGATGAAATCGCCATTGGACTTGCAGGACTTGTCTACAGTTTCGATCCGGAGCGTATCCTACTCGGCGGCGGCATCATGAAGGAGCCGTATCTGCTGCCACGCCTGGAGGCGGCCTTAGATGCGCGGCTGATGCCGAGCTACCGCGATGTGATTCTCATGCCCGCGCAGCTCGGAAATACGGCGGGCCTGATGGGAGCATACTGGTCGGCATGCCATCTAAAAAGGAAATAACCCGAAGGGCCAGAAACGCAGCTTCACAGCAACGGTTCTGGCCCTCGCTATTGCCGCGGTGCTCTCCCGCCGCTTTCGTGTTCCTCTGTGTAATCGCTATCGTGCAAATCCTGCTTCTTTTCTGAAATCCCTCTCATGCTCCTGTGTGTAGTCCAGAATAAAGCAGCGACCTGTTTTGTGAATCAGCGCTCCAGGCAGACGACGGAAATGGGATCCGCTTCATAGGGAATTGCAAAAACAGGCATGCCCGACGAATACGGTGCAATTTCATATAGGCCGAAATAAACCATGATGGCACCCTGTGTCAGATAAAACCGTTCGGGATTAAAATTCTGCACAACCAGCTCCCTATAATTCTCGAAATAGAGGGAGGGGTCTTTTTCAATTTGTGCGATGATTCGGCGAATCAGATACTTTCTGCAATTTATCCGCATAGGAAAAAGGCTGCACAGCTCAATCCGCTTTCCCGTCCGCAGGTTCCAGTTGTCCGCCTTGCGCACCGTCATGCCGTGTGCGCCGCCTGTAAACTCATATTCATCCGTATAGAGGCTGAGAATGCAGGCACGGTTATAGGTCACATTGACCGCCGTCTCCAGCTCATAGGGCAACGCCGCACCTCCTGCCTTCTGCTCTTTCTTTGCCGCCGGGTAAAGCTGCGTCACCGCATATTGCCTGCGCTGAAGCGCTTCCCTGTAATAATACGTATTGAGCTGCTTCGCCTGCTCTAGATAGCGCTGGGACCAGAATTGTGGAAACGTGATTTTCCAATTCAAGATGGCTGTCCCCTGCGCATACATGGTATTCTGCATCGTAAAATTTCTGGTGACCACTGCGGGCCGTATCTCATTCATCCATCTGCACCCCTTTCCATCTTACTGTCCCCTGTATCCTATGCAGACGTGGGCCGATGGGTGTCCCCATCAATCGGCCCCATTCTGATACTATATATGATCTATAAAATAAAAAGCTCTGCAGAGACTCTTTTCGCTCTGCAAAACTTTTCCAACCTGTCAAAGAAGGGATATCATTTCGTCAAAATGCACGAGAACAAGGTTTCTTCATTACGCTTGCCTTTTGATTGCCTTGATAAGGAAAGAAGAAATTGGTCCGCGCTCAGGCCGCGCGGGCCCTCCCTTTTCCGCTCGGCCGGAAAAGGAAGCAA
>DAWDUP010000076.1:0-10460 GCA_052346825.1 Candidatus Fimivicinus sp.
GTAAGGTTACACTTCAGGAGCGAACGCTGCAAATTCACTGCGCCCAAAATAGCTATCTAAAGGCCAAGGCAGCGCCCAGCGGCGCCGGTTCCAAAAACGATCAGAACCCGTGCTTTTTTGTGCACTTTTTTCTTATCTTAGACTTTTTCGACAAGTTGAGGCGGCCGGTATAGTACCGAGCGCCCTAAATAGCCATTTCTATTTTTTATACCTGCTCCTCACCTGTCTTAAAGCCTTCGCCGAGAATTTCGCCAGCCTCCGCCACCACAATAAAGGGGTTCTGGTCGATCCGGCGGATAATCCTGCTCAGGCGGGCAACCTCACTGCTACGCACTGCGCAAATGAGCATATTTTTATCCTCGCCCGTGTAACCCCCGCGCACAGGCAGGATGCTCACGCCACGGTGCATCTCCTTTGTGACCGCACCTGCGATTTCCTTTGCGTGCGTGGTGACGACGAAGAGCATCTTGCCGTTGCCGGTACCATACATAATATAATCGATTACCTGGCCACTGACGAAAATAACGATCATCGCATACAGCGCACTCTCCATATTGCCATACACCACCCAAGCCGCTGCAACCACCACCAAGTCGCAGAACATGATCAGCCGTCCCATGGGGAGATGCGGCCACTTCTTACGCAGCAGGCGACTGATGATATCAACGCCGCCCGTGGTCGAGCCGCGGATAAAGATGAGCGCCATTCCCGCGCCGGATAGGACGCCTCCAAACAGGGCGGCCAGCAGCCGATCTCCCTGATACGCTGGCAGAAACAGAGCCGTTACGTCAATTGCAACCGACAGCACTACGGTCACGATCATGGAATTGAGCAGGAAGTGCCAGCCCAGGAATTTCCACGCAATCAGAAAAATCGGGACATTGATGGCCAATACCATCACGCCGATGGGGGTATGAAACAGATGGTTCAAAAGCGTCGCGATACCGCTGACCCCACCGGGGGCAATCTGGTTCGGGACGTTGAACACATTCATGGCAGCCGCATAGAGCAGGCAGCCGATGATCCACAGCAGTACGTCGATCACGCCCTCACGCACCGCGCTGCCGCGCTTGCGCAATCTGCCGAATTCCCGCGGTTCCATTTTCTTTTTATCTGCGTCGCCATTCGTGCCAGGTTGTTTTCCGCTTTTGTCTTCCATTTTGCGATCTCCTCCGTTTTCCCTTTTTAATTCAGAAGGTAGCAGCCGTTTTGGATGGATCGTTCGCCATGTCCTCCGCCTGTAGATGGCTGAGCAGCTCCTGCAGGCGCTGTATCCGCCCCTGCAGATAAAGATAGCCTATCAGCGCTTCAAAGCCCGTGGCTGCATGATAATCGCTGTGGGATGCATTTTTGGGGATATGGCCAGGATGGGCATTGCGCCCCCGTTTATATACGGCAAGCTCCTCTGCATCCAGCAACGGCATCAACTTTGTAATGGCACGCGCCTGCGCGGAGGCCTTAACCTGCCGCACCGCGAGGCCATGCAGCGCATTGGCGGGCCGATTCGCCGCCCGGACCAGGCTTTCCCGGACAAACAGCTCATAGACCGCGTCACCCAGAAACGCAAGCGTCAGCGGGCTCAGCTGCTGCGGGTCACAGCCGCCATATAAAAAGGTATCCAAAAAAACAGTCCCTTCGCCGTGCCCTACGGCACGTAATCAAACTCGATATCGTAAATATTCACTGTGTCGCCTTCATGGATACCGCGCTCTACCAGTCCATCAATGATCCCGCTCGAACGCAGCACCCGCTCAAAATATTGCAGGGATTCATAATCCTCCGGATTGATCTGGTTGAGAATCGGCGTCAGCCAGGGTGCATCCACAAAATAAATGCCGTCGTGCTCCGTAATGGTGAATCCATTGTTTTTCTTCTTTGCCAACGCTTCCAGCGGAATCTCCTCGCGCTCATACTGCCTGATGGGGGGGAGCGTATGAAGGCGCGCGGCGATAGCGTCGATGAGCTCCTTTGTCCCATACGAAATCGCAGCGAACATCTTAAAATAGTCATACCCCTTTTCTCGGATATACGCCTCAAAGCGGACGAGCTGCTCATCCTCTGCCAGATCGCATTTGTTGCCCGCCACGATCTGCGGGCGGGTGGCAAGCTCCGGGTTAAAGGCGACAAGTTCCTGATTGATCTGCTCAAAATCCTCAATGGGATCGCGCCCTTCGCTGCCGGAAACATCTACGATATGCACCAGCAGCCTGCAGCGCTCAATATGCCGCAGAAATTCATGACCAAGGCCCACGCCCTCGCTCGCCCCCTCAATGAGGCCCGGAATATCCGCCATCACAAAGGACTGGCCCTCGCCCATGCGCACCACCCCCAGCACCGGCGTAAGCGTGGTGAAATGATAGTCCGCGATGACGGGCTTCGCCTCGCTGACGACCGATACGAGCGTCGATTTTCCCACATTCGGGAAGCCGATCAGCCCTACGTCCGCGAGGAGCTTGAGCTCCATTGTCAGCTCCCATTCCTCCCCTGGCGTACCGTTTTTTGCAAAGCGCGGCGTCTGCCGTGTGGCGGTGGCAAAATGCGGATTGCCCCATCCGCCGCGTCCACCTTTCGCTGCAACAAAGGGCTCATCGGATGATAAATCCGCCATTACCTTACCGGTCTCTGCCTCGCGTAGCACCGTCCCACGGGGAACACGGATAACAAGATCCTCCCCCTTCCGGCCGTTGCGGCGGCGCGGACCGCCATCCTGTCCATTGGGCGCTTTGTATTTTCTTTTATAACGGAAGTCAGACAGGGTGACAAGGTTATCATCCACCTGAAAGACAATGTCCCCGCCCTTACCGCCGTCTCCCCCATCTGGGCCTCCGGCCGCAACATATTTTTCACGGCGGAACGAAACAGCGCCGTTGCCCCCGCTGCCCGCCTCAATTTTGATCTTTGCGATATCTACAAACATTTTGTCCATCCGTCCCCGGCTGTCAGCCGCGTATTCTTGTGGGATACAGGATTCCCCTGCATATTATACCTGAAATTTACCAAATAATAAACCACCCATGTAATACTTTTCTCAGATGCTCAACTTGGATAGGTGCACAAGAATGAAGCGTGAAAATTCAGATACTTTGTACCGTTTTTTATTCATAATAGATGACTTTTGCCAAAAAATATGTTATAATGTAACAAAATATTCACAGAGAGATTTTTTTCGATCTCTCGGGATATTCATAAAGCAGGTGATTGACTTTCATGTTTGAACAAACCATCAGCGTCGATCGGCTTGAGCAGGCGGTCAGCCTGTTTGGCAGCTTTGATGAAAACATCAGGCTGATCGAGCAGGAGTACAACGTCAGCGTCATCAGCCGAGGCTCCGACCTCAAGGTTACGGGTGAGGCGGAAAACGTCTCAAAGGCCGTGCGTGCCATCGGCGGGCTTTTAACGCTCATCAATCGCGGCGAGGCGCTCAGCGAGCAAAACGTGCGCTATGTCCTCTCTCTTGTGGCGGAGGGCAGCGAGGATAAAATCCACGCCCTCACGGCGGACTGCATCTGCATCACCTCGCGCGGCAAGCCGGTCAAACCCAAAACCCTTGGGCAGAAGCGGTATATCGAGGCGATCCAGAAGAATACGATCGTATTGGGCGTCGGCCCAGCCGGTACGGGTAAAACCTATCTGGCTGTCGCCATGGCTGTTACTGCATTCCGCGCCAAAGAGGTCAACCGCATCATTCTCACCCGCCCGGCCGTGGAGGCAGGTGAAAAGCTGGGCTTCCTGCCCGGCGACCTCCAGCATAAGGTCGACCCTTATCTGCGCCCGCTGTACGACGCCCTGTTCGACATGCTCGGCGCGGAAAATTTTCAAAAATATCAGGAGCGCGGGAATATCGAAGTTGCACCGCTTGCCTATATGCGCGGCCGCACGCTGGACGACAGCTTCATCATCCTGGATGAGGCGCAGAATACCACCAGCGAGCAGATGAAGATGTTTTTAACACGCCTGGGCTTCAATTCCAAGATTGTTGTCACCGGCGACATCACGCAGGTGGACCTGCCCGATGGGAAACGCTCCGGCTTGGTCGAGGTCATGCGGATCCTCAAGGGCATTGACGACATTGCCGCCGTCACCTTTACAGAAAAAGACGTCGTGCGCCACAGGCTGGTGCAGGACATCATCAAAGCATACGAAAGACACGAGGAGGGCAAACGCAGAAATGACCGAAAATAAAGTAAAAGTGATTATTTCCAATGCACAGAAGGAAGTGAAAATCCCCACAGGCGTACGCATGCTGGTACGCCGCTGCTGCACAGCAGTGCTGATCCTTGAAGAATTCAAGGGCCCGGCAGAGATCAGCGTCAAATTTGTTGACGACGACGAAATCCATAAATTGAATAAGCAATACCGCAATGTAGACAGCAGCACAGACGTTCTCTCCTTCCCGCTCGGGGAGAACGGCGTATACGACATCAATCAGGACACCGGCGCGCAGATGCTCGGGGATATCGTCATCTCCATGCCGCACGCTGTGGAGCAGGCGCAGCGTTACGGGCATTCGCTCCAGCGGGAAATCGGCTTCCTGACCGTGCACTCCATGCTCCATCTGCTCGGCTATGATCACGAGGCCGGCGGTCTCGAGAGCGTGCGGATGCGTGAAAAGGAGGAGACAGTTCTCACCCAGCTCGGCCTGCAACGCAATGGCAGCTACTATATGGGAGAATAATGATACGACCGGAAACATAAAGACAGCGGCCGCAATGCACTGAAAAAGCACCGGCGCTCTTGGCTTTAAAACGCTCGCGCAGAGCCTGCTTTGCTGCACGGCGTTGCTGCTTGGAAAGGATTTTTATGAAAGCCTTAGGCATGAGCTTCGTCTATGCAATCCGCGGCATTTTCTACTGCCTGCACCATGAGCGCAATATGCGGATTCATTTCGTCTGTATGGTATATATGTATGTCTTTCTGCTGGGCTTCGATTTCTTTCAGCTCTCACGCACCCAGTTTGCCATCATTTTTCTTGCGAACGCGATCGTGGTGATGGGGGAGCTGATCAATACGGCGGTGGAACGGGCTGTCGACCTGCATGGTAAGGAAAATCATCCGCTGGCGAAAGCGGCGAAGGATACGGCAGCGGGCGGCGTACTGGTCGCAGCCATTGGCGCTGTGGCCGTGGGAATTGCCCTGCTGTGGCAGCCGCCTGCATTTCGTGCGCTGTATCAGCATTTTGCGTCCCATCCTGGTTCCCTCGCGCTGTTTGCCGCGAGCCTGCTATTCAGCGTTGTCTACATATTCATGGGGCCGCTGAAGCTGCTAGGGCTGGAAGAGACAAAATAAGCCATACGTATTTTGAAGGGCGGTTCCAAAGGCCGCCCTTTTATTTTTTCTGGAGTTCGTCCTTTAAATATGCTATACTAAGGATAGCATGGGTAAACAAGGGGAAACAGCGCCGCCCGGCAGCCGCAAAGCCACGTTTGCCGCGTTCTCGGCCTCGGCTGGCGGCAGCCAGCCTTCGCCCTGTGGCCTTGCAAACCTGCCCCTGCAGATGCCAGAGCGATCCTTAGGAGTTTTGGAGCAATCCGGGGCCTTTGGCAAGGCAGACGACGATGCCTTCCTTGCCGGAAGGCGAGGAGGATAACGCCGGCAGAGGTCCTCGGCATTGCCCTCAAAACCGTTGTTGCCCCTGTTCACCGATGCTAAAGCTATGTTGAATCAGGAATATGGCATTTTATTCTATTAACTATAGTTTATTCAATTTGTTTCGCGTGTTTTCCGTATGCGTCACGCCGAAACACATGATTTGTATTCACTTTCATTTCGCATACGGAGAAAAGGTTGTTTACGATGACTGAAACACGCACCGCTTTTATTTCCATCGTGGGGTGTCCGAATGTTGGAAAATCCTCGCTTTTAAATCGGATGCTCGGTCAGAAGATCGCCATCGTTTCCGATAAGCCGCAAACCACCCGCACGCGCATCATGGGCGTCCTCACGGAAGATGAGGTCCAGCTCGTCTTTACCGACACGCCGGGCTTTCATCGCCCCCATAATAAGCTGGGCGAAAAGATGGTCAAGGCGGTTGGCGACAGTATCGCAGATGTAGACGCCTGCCTGTTTGTCGTGGAGCCGCAGGGCGGGCTGCGCCAGGCGGAAAAAGAGCTCATCCAGCGCTTTCAGGCGGAAAATCTGCCCGTGATCCTTGCCATCAACAAGATCGACACACTCCCGCGCAAAGAGCTTCTGATGGAGCGCATCCTCAAGCTCTCCGCTCTCTATGATTTCACGGCGATCGTGCCCGTCTCCGCCCTCAAGGGGGATGGTGTTACTGACTTGCTGGCGGAGCTGAAAAAGCTCTCTGTTCCCTCCATGCATTTCTTTCCGGACGATACGCTCACCGATCAGCCGGAGCGTGTCATTGCCGCAGAAATCATTCGGGAGAAGCTGTTGCGCCTACTTGAGCAGGAGATTCCGCATGGGATCGCCGTCAGCGTGGAAAAAATGCGCGAACGGGACAGCAGCGATCTGATGGACGTGGAAGCAACGATTTACTGCGAGCGTGAAAGCCATAAAGGCATTGTGATCGGTAAAAAAGGCGCGATGCTCAAGAAGGTTTCCACCTATGCCCGTGAGGATATGGAGCGTTTCTTCGGCTGCCGCATCAATCTGCAATGCTGGGTGAAGGTCAAGGAGGATTGGCGCAACCGTGAGGGGCTGATTCATAACTTTGGCCTGGATTGACCAGTCTATTTTTAGCGAATGGGAGTATTGTCATGCGATCTGAGCAGGAGATGCTCGACCTGATTTTGAACATGGCGCGAGGTTGCCCAAAGGCTGTATTGCGCTTATGACGAGCAGGAGGCGGATAACAGCTTTCAATTCCTGCGCCATATACAAACACTTCCGCAGGATGCGCTGAAAATCTACTGATTTGAATTGACGACATTATTCCAATTAATAAATAAAAGAATCAAAAATTCCCTCTGATATTCTCCTCCATGTGTGAGACAGTAAGTAATGCCGCCTGACCACAAGGCGCACTACTTACAAAACGCACAGATAGGGAGAGAATGGTTATGGATTTGAATCAACAAGCGTGGGCGCAATTTGCCGCAACCGGCCGGGTGGAAGACTACCTGCGCTTCCGGATGCAGGCAGAAAATCGTACGCAGCCCGCGCAGGAGGCATCGACCCATGCGCCTGAATACGGACGGCCTGGTCATCCGGGAACAGAATATCGGTGAGGCGGACCGCAGGGTCACGCTGCTCACGCGCGACTATGGCATTGTGCATGCGTTTGCCCGCGGCGCGCGGCGGATCAAAAGCAACGCTTTAACCGCCACTCAGCTTTTGAGCTATTCCCGTTTCTCCATTTTTCAGGGACGGGATAGCTACATAATCGATGAAGCAGAGCCGATTGAGGTTTTCTTCTCTCTGCGCGGAAATATGGAAAACCTCTCTCTTGCGCTATATTTTGCCCAGCTCATGGCGGAGCTTGCGCCGGAGCTGGACGATGCGGCGCCGTATTTGCGGCTGATTCTGAATACGTTGCATCTGCTCGCCGCCGGCAAGCGCCCGCCTTTACAGCTGAAGGCCATCTTTGAGCTGCGATTGCTCTCGATTGCAGGTTATATGCCGAGTCTGGTCGCCTGTGAAACCTGTGGCGCATTCGAATCCGATTCGATGTATTTCGACACGGTGCATGGCCGTCTGTATTGTGAAAACTGCCGCCCCAAAACGCCGCACGACACGCTGCCCATCGGCGTTGTCACCGCCATGCGGCACATTGTGTTTTCCGATTTCGACAAGGTGTTTGGCTTTACGCTTCCAGACGACAGCCTTCGAATTCTGTCAAATATCTCTGAGAGATACCTCCTCGCACAGACGCAGCGGGGATTTCAGACGCTGGATTTCTATCATCAGGTGTCCTCCTGATCCGGCGAAATATTTTCTTCTTTCCTCATTCTGTGAAGGATATCAACTTTACATATGTAATAGGAGATTTCATAATGAAAGCAACAGAAACCCGCCATTACCGCTCTCTGGAGCTGGATAAAATATTAGAAATGCTCGCTTCTCACGCCACCTGTGATGATGCAAAGGAGCTCGCGCTGGCGCTCACGCCGCAGACGGATCTGCATCTGGCACGCGCCCTGCTGAAACAGACGGAGGATGCACACATGCTCCTTGCCCGGTTCGGCGGCCCCGCCTTCGGCGGACTGCGCAATGTCAATAACGCTTTGCAGCGCGCAGCTGCGGGCGGGATGCTGACCATGCGCGAGCTGCTTGAGGTCGCCGAGGTGCTGCGCGTGATCCGCTCCCTTTCGGAATGGCGCTCCCGCAGCGCGGGGGTGGATACCTGCCTCGACAATTTCTTTCAGGCGCTTATGCCGAACAAATTTCTGGAGGAGCGTATTGTCAATGCGATCCTGTCTGAGGATGAAATGGCCGACAGCGCCTCCCCTGCCCTGCAGGATATCCGGCGCAAAATCCGCGCCGCCAGCTCGCGTGTGCGCGACCGGCTCGATCAGATGATCCGTTCCCCACACTATCAAAAATTTTTGCAGGAGCCCATTGTCACCCAGCGCAACGGGCGCTTCGTCGTCCCTGTTAAAAACGAAAACCGCGGCGAGGTCGCGGGTCTTGTGCACGATACCTCCTCCAGCGGCGCGACCGTCTTCATTGAGCCGATGGGCGTGGTGGAGGCCAACAATGAGATCAAGGTGCTCCAGAACAAGGAGCGCGATGAGATCGAACGAATCCTCATGCAGCTTTCCGCCGAAGCGGGGTCCTTTGCGGAATCGATCAAAGCAAGCTATGAATGCGCGGTGGAGCTCAATCTGATTTTCGCCAAGGCGCAGCTCGCCTATCAGATGAGCGCTGCTCCCCCGATTCTGAATGATGAAGGCGTGATCGAGCTACGGCGTGCACGGCACCCCCTGATTGCAAAGGATAAAGTCGTTCCTACGGATATCCGCCTCGGCGGGGACTTCGACACGCTGGTCATCACCGGCCCCAACACGGGCGGCAAGACCGTATCCATCAAAACAATCGGCCTGCTCACGCTGATGGCAATGTGCGGCCTGATGATTCCGGTTGCCGATCAGAGCCGCGTCTCCGTCTTCACGCATGTGCTCGCGGATATCGGGGACGAGCAGAGCATCGAGCAATCCCTTTCCACCTTCTCCGCACACATGACCAATATCATCGACATCCTTCGTCAGGCGGACGGACACAGCCTCGTGCTCATCGATGAGCTGGGAGCGGGCACGGACCCCATAGAGGGCGCGGCACTCGCCATGGCGATCCTCGAGCAGCTCCATTTACAGGGCGCAAAGGTCGCCGCCACCACTCATTATGCAGAATTGAAGGCTTACGCCCTGCAAACGCCGCGTGTAGAAAATGGATGCTGTGAATTTGACGTTGCCACGCTGCGGCCGACCTACCGCCTGCTCATTGGCGTGCCCGGGCGGTCAAACGCCTTTGCGATTTCAGAGCGGCTGGGCATGGAAAGTGCTGTTGTAGGCCGGGCGAGGGAGCTTGTCTCGGCAGAGAACACGCGGTTTGAGGATGTGGTGGAAAGCCTGGAAGAAAGCCATCAGGCACTCGAGCAGGAGCGCGAGGAGGCACGGACACAGCGCAGCGAAGCGGAAGCAATCCGGCAACGCGCGGAAGAGCAGCTCAAGAGCATTGACCAACTGCGCAACAGGGAAATCGAGCAGGCGCGCGCGCAGGCGATACGCATTGTAGAGCAGGCACGGCGGGAATCACAGGCCTTTCTGATGGAGCTGGAAAAGCTCAAAAAGGAAAAGGAGCATTCTGAAAACCTGGCTGATCTTGCGCGGCGCGCAAAATCACAGATGAAGCAGCACGCAAACGCAATGGCCGAAGTGACAAATCCAGTTGTTGCCCCAGTGGTAGACGATGCGGATTACGTCCTTCCCCGCCCGCTGAAGATCGGCGACGCGGTGCTGATCGCGGATTTGGATAAGCAGGCCACTGTCCTCTCCCTGCCGGATAAAAATGGAAATGTGGAGGTGCAGACAGGCCCGCTGAAAACGCGCGTCCGGCTCAAAAACCTGCGCCTGCTCAGCTCAAAGGAGAAAAAACGCACGATCCCCAAAAGTCGGACGATTCACCGATCGGATAGCATCGCGCAGACGAGCGTCAAAACAAGCTGCGATCTGCGCGGCAAAACGGTAGAGGAAGCCCTGCTCGACCTCGATCAGTTCCTGGACGACTGCATAATGACCGGGCTTAATGAATGCACAATTATCCACGGCAAGGGAACGGGCGCGCTACGGGGCGCCGTGCAGAAGCATCTGCGTGCGCACCCGAGTGTGAAAAGCTACCGGCTGGGCGTTTACGGCGAGGGCGAAGACGGCGTGACAATGGTTATGCTGAAATAATCATATAAAAAGCGCTGCTTGCAATCATGCAAGTAGCGTTTCTCTTTTCAATAACTGTTTATTTGACAAACAATTACCAGCATGCTACAATAGCTCAGGAGGTAT
>DAWDUP010000077.1:0-1225 GCA_052346825.1 Candidatus Fimivicinus sp.
AAAATTAATTATTGGTTGAGTTTTCTTGACTTGTTAAAAAAATTACGTTATTCTACAATTATTCACCTTTTACAAAATTGCAAATTGAATCAAAAAGGAGGCGTGTCCAGTGGAGAAAAAATTGCATTCCTCACGGGAAAATGTGCGGTATATGTTGCACAACTGGTTGGAATGGGATAAAAAAAGCATCTGGTTCTGCTTACTGCGCGTCCCTGCCCTGGTGCTGATGCCCATGTTGACCGCGCTGATTCCCAAGCTCATGATCGACTGCATTACAACAAAGGCTTCCATGCTTTCCATGGTCGTCTTGATCGCAGCAATGTCGGCGCTGATCGCCGCGCTGAGCTGGATTGATCCGTTTCTGCAGTGGAAAATGAATGGCGTGTCCCAGGCGGCGGCCATCCGCTACAGCCTCCTGACCTTCCGTAAGGCCATGACCGCGGACTATGAAAATATGGAAAGCCTGGAGGGCCGGGAAAAATTTGAGCGTGGCCGGGGCTTCGCCCTGTATGGGCGCTATTCCGGCAGTCAGGACTTCTACGAAATCATCGTAAGCCTGTGTGCAAACGCGACTGGCATCGTCTCCTATCTCGCCGTCCTCTCCGCGCTCCGCCCGACCATGATCCTGCTAATCGCCGCAACCTGCATTGGAGAATTCCTGCTGGTGCGTTATACCGCCAAGGCAGAGCTGCAAACGCGCCAAAAGAATAATCCCCTCTGGGTGCGCTTCGACTATCTCTATCAAAATGCGCACAACTTCGCCGCCGGCAAGGATATCCGCCTTTATGGGGCGGGAGACTGGTTGCTGTTCATTCTTGCACAATTGACCGCATCCTTTACGAAGGTAATCGGCAAGTACACACGGCAGGTCTTTGCCTCCAGCGCCGGACGCGCGCTCCTCTCCCTGCTGCGGGAGGCGGTTGCCTACGTCTATCTGATCGGCTGTGTCCTGAGCGGTACGATGGGCGTATCCGATTTCATCTTTTATTTTGGAATCATCACGGGCTTTGCCGCATGGATTCTTGGTATCACCCAGCAGCTCCAGAATCTCGACATGGTCGCCACAGAATGCGACCACTTCCGGGCGTTTCTGGAGATGCCGGATCGCGCAGAATTGCAGAGCTCTCATCCTCTGCCCAGTCAGGAGGAGCTTCCCTGCTCCATTGCCTTCGAAAACGTTGACTTTCGTTATCATGGGGGCAAGGCCCTCACCCTGAAGCAGATG
>DAWDUP010000077.1:1235-2861 GCA_052346825.1 Candidatus Fimivicinus sp.
ATGAGCTTTACGGTAAATCCCGGTGAAAAGATCGCCATCGTCGGCGAAAACGGAGCTGGCAAAACCACCTGTATCAAAATCCTCTGTGGGTTTTACCAGCCGACCGCCGGGCGCGTTTTGGTAAACGGTGTTCCAACAGGTGAATACGGCCGCGATGCCTACTATTCGCTCTTTTCCGCCGTCTATCAGGACTATCATTTCCTGCCCATGTCGATCGAACGGAATGTCTGCCTGTGCGAGGAAGAGGATATCGATCATGAAAAGCTGGAACGCGTCCTCAGGCAGGCCGGCATCTGGGAGCGCATTGAGCAGCTTCCGGAAAAGGGCAAAACCAAAATGGTCAAGCAGGTGTTTGAAAACGCGGTCAACCTCTCCGGCGGCGAGCAGCAAAAGCTTCTTCTGGCCCGTGCGCTGTACCGCGACGCGCCGATTCTCGTGCTCGACGAGCCGACTGCCGCGCTCGACCCCATCGCGGAAAATGAGCTTTATCAACAGTATAATGAGCTGACAACGCACAAAACCTCCTTCTTTATCTCGCACCGTCTTTCTTCCACCCGGTTCTGCGACCGCATCCTTTTTATCTCAGATGGACGCATCGCGGAAATGGGCACGCACGAGGAGCTGATGGAGAAAAGGGGCGCATATTGGAGGATGTTCCAAATCCAAAGTCATTACTATAAGGAAGAAAACAGCGCACAAGGAATGCGAGAGGAGGCTGCGCGATGAAAGCGACGACCACGCTCAAAAAAATCGGAACGGGGTTTCGGGAAATCCACCGGCTGGAGCCGCAGTTGATTCCCCTGACTGTTCTCTCCGGTAGCCTGAAAGCCGCTCTTCCGTTTGTCAATCTCTATTTTTCTTCCCGGATCATCGATATTCTCTCCACCACGCGGGACCGGCGCGCATTGATCCTTTCCGTCGTGCTGGCGCTTTCGATCAATCTGCTCCTGTTTATCAGCTCCCGCACGCTGGAAAACCGCTACTATATGTCGCGCGGCCTGCTGTACAATAAGGAGCGCGGCGAGATCATCCGCAAGCTCTACAGCATGGATTACGAAAAGCTCGAAAGCCCCTCCTTCCAAAACCTGCTGCACAAGCATCAGGAAGCCATGGATAAAACCGGCTCTTCCCTCTTCCGCCTGAGTTGGATGCTATCCAACTGGGTCTCCGGCGGGGTGACACTGATCTTTTCCTTTGTCCTGTTGTTTCCCTTGCTTAAAATCAGCTTCCGGGGTGGAGAAAGCTTTGTGGAATCACCGTGGTTTGCCATCGCCCTGTTTGCCGCGATCGGCATAGCAGTCGCTATCATCCTGCTCATCAGCCGGAAGATCAGCAGGGAATGGTTTCGGTTGAGCGAGCAATACATGGGGATCGATAAAATTTATTACTATTACACCGAGTTGATTTCCGACTATAAAACAGGCAAGGAGATCCGCACCTATCAGGAGCAGAATTTGATTGAAAAGGACGCGACACAGCTTGTCCTGACCGACGGCATCGCCATCCAGAAAAAAATAGCCGCCAACAGCGCGAAATCCAGCTCCCTGATTGCCATCATCGGCGCGGTCATCGGCTTTGGGATTTACCTCTTCATCGGCCTGAAAGGGCTTGCGGGGTTGTTCAGCA